>JAQSWV010000110.1 GCA_029266455.1 Nocardioidaceae bacterium | reverse complement strand
AATCTGATCCTCGTGCTCGCAGCACACGAAACGGCCCACAGCACAGCTCCCCGCGCCCGACTTCAGAACGGCCTCCATCGACCAGGCGACTACGGCGTCAACGGGCGGCCGCGCACCATTTTCAGCCCGGAACGGCGCTCCCCGGCAGGGGATGAACGGGACTTCGACGAAGAGCACACCATCCGCTTCTGCAAGCAGACCCGGGGGTGGACAGCTCCGAAGATCCGCTCACCGGCCGCCGCGGACCGCTGGACCTGGCTGATCGTCGCCGCGCACTCCCAGCTACGACTGGCCCGCCGGCTCGCCCATGATCTGCGCCGCCCCTGGGAGCGGCCGCTGCCGCCCGACCGGCTGACCCCGGCCAGAGTCCGGCGCGGGTTTCGCCGCCTACGGACCAAGACCCCCTCTCCGGCCAGCGCGCCGAAACCCGCCCACCCCGGGCCCGGACGACCACCGGGGCTGAAGAACACCCACCGCGCCACCCGCTACGACATCGGCAAGACCATCACCCGAGCCGCCGCCAGTCCCAGCGACCAGCAGGTCAAGGGTTAACCACAAGCTCAGGCAGCCAGGGACAGCGAGTACCCGATCGCGGGTGTGAGCATGGCGATGCCGTAGATCGCGGAGCGGACGATCTCGGGCGGGTGCAGCTTCAGGTCATGCAGGGCGTGGAACGTCCGGTGGCAGCAGTGCCAGAGCACCAGACCCAGCGCGAGGAACACGAGCAGGCTCACCAGCGGATGCGTCAGGAGTGCATGCATCCGCTCGTAGGTCCCGTCGGCCCCGCCGAACCCGCCGAACGGCACGAGCAATCCGAAGGCGATGATCAGCACAGGCATGGTGAAGACGGCGAGCATCCCTCCGCCGCCGAACAACGCCCACATGAGCGGCTCGTTCGTCCGTCCCTGCCAGCGGCGCATCACAGACCTCCGAGCCAGAAGTAGACGACAGCGGCGAAGACGGCGAGCAACAGGTAGTGCTGGGCGACCACCCAGAAGTCAGCGACGTATCTCGTCCCGCGCTGGATCCGGATGATCTTCGGCGTCGCCTGGAACCACGTGGTGGCATGCACGAGCGACATGACGACCGCGAGCACCGTGAGCGTCAGGTTCAGCGGATTGGTCTGCAGCGAGACCCACCACTGCCAGCTCTCCAGACCGCGGTGCAGGCACACCAGTCCGACGACGAGGTTGAACACGAAGAAGCCCACCACGACGCTGGAGACCTCGCGGAGCGCGTAGGCCCGGTACTCGCGGTTCGCCAGGAACCAGGTGCGCTTGGTGGTGGGGCGGTACGGGCGCCGGTGCGTCTCGGCAGCCGGCATCCGGCCGGGTGAGCGTGCACCGGTCCTCCCGGCGCCGGTGGGCTCCTGGCGGGCACCGGTCGACGTGCTCATCGCCCTTCCCCCCGGTGGGGAAGGATGAACTCCGCTGCCCACGCCTGGGCGGTCGCGCCCTTCGCCTGCTGGATGGCCGCCGCCGGGTCGACTCCCTTGGGGCAGACCGTGGAGCAGGCGCCCACGAAGGTGCACGGCCAGATGCCACCCTCGTTGTCCAGGATCGGCAGGCGAGAGTCCGCTCCGTGGTCCCGGCTGTCCTTGTTGTACCTGACGGCGAGGGTGACGGCGGCCGGCCCGAGGAAATCGGTCGCCAGTCCGACCTGGGGGCAGGCTGCGTAGCACAGCATGCAGTTGATGCACTGCGAGTACTGGCCGTAGGCGACCATCTGCTCGGGTGTCTGCCGGTTGCCTGGCTCCGGGACAGGATGCCTGTCGTCCGAGATCACGTACGGCTGCACCGCGCGCAGGCTGGCCATGAACGGCTCGAGATCCACGACGAGGTCGCGCTCGACCGCGTGGTTCGCGAGCGGTTCGATGCGCAACGGCCCGGGCGCGTAGTCGCGGACGAAGCTCTCGCAGCCCAGCTTCGGCTCGCCGTTGAGCATGAACCCGCAGCTCCCGCAGATGGCCATCCGGCACGACCAGCGGAACGTGAGCGACGGCTCCAGGTTGTCCTTCACCCAGGTGAGGGCGTCCAGGACTGACGTCTCGGTGCGCCACGGGACCTCGAAGTCCTGCAGGTACGGCGCGTCCTCCCGGTCCGGGCGATAGCGCAGGACCTGGAGGGTGATCGTGCCGCCCGCTTCCGGCCCCGCTGCGGCGCCATCGCGTCGAGGTCTCGGCTCGGGCTGCTCGGCGGTTGCACCGACGGGCTGCACCCCATCCGCCGCAGACGCTCCTGCGCCGGGGTGGCCGTGGCTCGACTCGGTCACTGTGCCGCTCCTTGATCCTCGGTGTTCCGCGGGGCAGCGGCGGCGTCGGCGGTCTTGCCGGCTGCGCCGTAGGCGCGCTGAGCCGGCGGCATCGTCGTGATGGTGACGGGGTGGTAAGAGATCTCCGGCACGCCGCTCGCCCGGAAATGTGCCCGCGTGTGCGCGAGGAACCGCTCGTCGTCCCGCGAGGTGAAGCCGTCGAGGCGGGTATGGGATCCGCGGCTCTCCTGCCTGCGGAGAGCGGAGTGGACGATCACGTCTGCGACGTCGAGCATGGCGCCGAGCTCGATGGTGCTGGCCCAGTCCGTGTTGTAGACGGGACAGGTGTCGACGACCTGCACCTGCGTGTACCGCTCCTTGAGCTCCCGCACCGTCCGAGCCGTCGCCGCCATGTCGTCGCCGGTACGGAAGATGCCCACGCCCGATTCCAGCGCCTCACCCAGTTCCCTCCGGATCCGCGCCGGTGCCTCGGTTCCCCGGCCCATCATGACTAGGTAGGTCGCGGCGATGTCCTGCGCCTCCTGCCGCAGGCTCGACGACGCCCCGACGGGGTCTTCCGCTGCGAGCGCGGCCGCCTGCTGGCCGGCGACCTTGCCGAGCACGACCAGCTCGGCGAGGGAGTTCGATCCCAACCGGTTCGCGCCGTGCAGACCCGACGACGCGCACTCGCCGACGGCGAAGAGACCGGGGACCGACGTCGCCGTCGTGACGTCCGTCTCGATGCCTCCGTTCATGTAGTGGACTGCCGGCCGCACGGGGATGGGGTCACGGGCGGGATCGATCCCGACGTACTGCTCGGCGAGGTGACAAATCATCGGCAGGCGTTCCTCGAGGTACTTGCGCCCCAGGTGACGCAGATCCAGGTGCACCGCCTCGCCCTGGGGTGTGGAGATGGTGCGGCCGGCCTGCTGCTCGTGCCAGAAGGCCTGGGACAGCCGGTCGCGCGGCCCCAGCTCCATGTACTTGTTCTGGGGCGAGCCGATGGGGGTCTCCGGCCCCAGGCCGTAGTCCTGCAGATACCGGTACCCATCCTTGTTGAGGAGCACGCCGCCCTCGCCGCGGCAGCCCTCGGTGATGAGGATGCCGGACCCGGGCAGGCCGGTGGGGTGGAACTGGACGAACTCCATGTCGCGCAGCGGCGCGCCCGCCCGGTAGGCCATGGCCATCCCGTCACCGGTCACGATGGAGCCGTTGGTGTTCTGCGCGTAGACTCGGCCGGCACCGCCCGTCGCCATCACGACGGCGCCGGCCTCGACGAACACGGGGTAGCCATCGCGCTGGTTGTAGACGACGACTCCCGCGACGCGACCGTTGCTCGTGACCAGGTCCAGCGCCTGGTGCTCGTCGAGGCGCGAGATCGAGGGGTACTTGAGCGAGGTCTGGAACAGGGTGTGGAGCATGTGGAACCCCGTCTTGTCCGCGGCGAACCACGTCCGCGGCTGGCTCATCCCGCCGAACCGGCGCACGTTGATCTCACCGTTGGGCCGGCGGCTCCACGGGCACCCCCATCGTTCCAGCTGGTACATCTCCTCGGCTGCGTGCTCGACGAAATACCGGACCACGTCCTGGTCGCAGAGCCAGTCGCCCCCCGACACGGTGTCGGCAAAGTGCCGGTCGAGCGAGTCGTCCTCGCCGACGACCCCAGCCGAGCCCCCTTCGGCGGCAACGGTGTGCGAACGCATCGGGTAGACCTTCGAGATGACCAGCACCTGGAGCTGGGGATCGGTGTCGGCAGCCGCCATGGCGGCTCGCAGCCCGGCCCCGCCGCCGCCGATGATGGCGACATCCGTACGCAGTGTCTGCATCACGCCTCCCGCAGGGGTGCGGTCATCGCGAGGACGTCCAGCGCCTCGCTCAGCTCGTCGAGGCTGACCTCGCCGCGCTCGACGAAGCCCAGAGCGATGACTGCCTCTCGGATCGTCAGCCCATCGGCGACCGAGTGCTTGGCGATCTTCGCTGCCGCCTCGTAGCCGACCTTACGGTTCAGGGGAGTGACGATGGACGGCGACGACTCGGCAAGCTGCCGGCAGCGCTCCACGTTCGCCACGATGCCGACCACGGTCTTGTCCGCGAGGTGCCGCGCCGCGTTGCCGACGAGAGTGATGGACTCGAGCAGGTTGCGTGCCATGACGGGCAGCATGACGTTGAGCTCGAAGGAGCCCGAGGC
>JAQSWV010000109.1 GCA_029266455.1 Nocardioidaceae bacterium | reverse complement strand
GCGCGCAGAACCAAACATCAAACTGGCACAACACCACCAGTCACCAAAAAACAAGCTCGACACACTGTTGAGTTCTCAAAAGACACCCGCACACCAACCGAGGCGCGGTTACGCGCTCCGGACTGGGGCGTCATCGGAGTAGCATCCGGAAGAGCTTCCGGCGCAACTCACCTAACTTACGTGGCCGTGTTCTCGGGGTCAACCCCCGACTCGGTCACGTCCTCCACCGTACACCGCGTGCTGCGGGGCACGATCAAGGGGGTAGCGAAGGCATCGGACCGCAGATCCCCCGCCTCGCACAGGCACCACCGCTCACCAGGCCGCGACTGTTCCCGGTGCCGTGACCTCAGGACCCTGTGCGCCGGAAGATCTTGTCGCCGAGCCACACGAGGGGGTCGAAGCGCCGGTCGACCACCCGTTCCTTCATCGGGATCAGCGCGTTGTCGGTGATCTTGATGTGCTCGGGGCACACCTCGGTGCAGCACTTGGTGATGTTGCAGTACCCGAGGCCGAGGTCGTCCTGGACATCGCTCCGGCGGTCAGCGACGTCCAAGGGGTGCATCTCCAGCTCGGCCACTCGCATGAGGTACCGGGGCCCGGCGAACGCCGGCTTGTTCTCCTCGTGGTCGCGCACCACGTGGCAGGTGTTCTGACACAGGTAGCACTCGATGCACTTGCGGAACTCCTGGCTCCGCTCGACGTCCACCTGCTGCATCCGGTACTCCCCCGGAGCCAGCCCGGGCGGCGGCTCGAACGACGGCACCTCGCGGGCCTTGACGTAGTTGAACCCGACGTCCGTCACGAGGTCCCGGATCACCGGGAACGTCCGCAACGGGGTCACGGTGACGACCTCGTCGTCGGCGAACGTGCTCATCCGCGTCATGCACATGAGCCGCGGTCGTCCGTTGATCTCGGCACTGCACGAGCCGCACTTGCCGGCCTTGCAGTTCCACCGCACCGCGAGATCCTGCGCCTCGGTCTGCTGAAGGCGGTGGATGATGTCGAGAACGACCTCGCCCTCGTTGACCTCGACCGGGTAGTCGACGAGCTCGCCGCCGTCCGCGTCACCGCGCCAGACGCGGAAGTGATGCCAGTGACTGCTCATGCCCCATTCCCTTGCCCGGATGACCCGGCGCGGTGCTCGCCCAGTTCGTCGCCGGTGTAGTACTTCTTCAGCTCGTCGAGCTCGAACAGGTCGAACAGGTCGGCGCGCATCGGCACCTGCTCCCGGCGCACCAGCTCGACGTCGTCCTCCCCGAGCGCCGAGCAGACCAGCAGGAGATGGCGCCAGTCGGCGTCCATCGCCGGGAAGTCGTCGCGGGTGTGCCCGCCACGGCTCTCCTGGCGCTCCACGGCGGCCCTCGCGACGCACAGCGAGACCAGCAGCATGTTCCGCAGGTCGAGGGCCAGGTGCCAGCCCGGGTTGAACTCGCGATGCCCCTCGACGCTCACCGTCCGGGTCCGGGTGGCGATGTCGGCGAGCTTCTTGAGCGCCATCTCCATTTCGTCGGCTTTGCGGATGATCCCCACGAGCTCGTGCATCGTCTTCTGCAGTTCGAGATGCACGACGAACGGGTTCTCCCCACCGTCCGTCGCGCTCGAGAAGGGCAGCATCGCGCGGTCGACGGCGGCGTCGACGTCGTCGACCGCAACGGCGGGCCGCGCGCGGAGCCCGTCGACATACTGCGCCGCGCCGAGCCCGCACCGCCGGCCGAACACCAGGAGGTCCGACAGCGAGTTGCCCCCGAGCCGGTTCGAGCCGTGCATGCCGCCGGAGCACTCCCCGGCCGCGAACAGCCCGGGAACGACGGACATCCCGTTGTCCGGATCAACCTCGATCCCACCCATCACGTAGTGGCAGGTGGGTCCGACCTCCATCGGCTCCTTGGTGATGTCGACGTCAGCCAGCTCCTTGAACTGGTGGTACATCGACGGCAGCCGCTTCTGGATCTCCTCGGGCGACTTCCGCGAGGCGATGTCGAGGAACACTCCTCCGTGCGGGCTGCCGCGGCCTGCCTTGACTTCGGAGTTGATGGCGCGGGCGACCTCGTCGCGCGGCAGCAGCTCCGGGGGACGGCGATTGTTGTCGGCGTCGGTGTACCAGCGGTCGGCCTCGTCCTCCGACGTCGCGTACTGCTCGCGGAAGACGTCGGGGATGTAGTCGAACATGAACCGCTTGCCGTCGGAGTTTCGCAGAACCCCGCCGTCCCCGCGGACGGACTCGGTGACCAAGATCCCCTTCACCGACGGCGGCCAGACCATGCCCGTCGGGTGGAACTGCAGGAACTCCATGTTGATCAGCGTGGCGCCCGCGCGGAGGGCGAGGGCGTGCCCGTCGCCGGTGTACTCCCATGAGTTGCTCGTCACCTGGTAGCTCTTGCCGACGCCACCGGTCGCCAGCACGATCGCCGGCGCGTCGAAGCGGACGAAGCGCCCGTCGTCGCGGAAGTAGCCGAAGCAGCCGGCGACGCGGCGCTGTTCCTCCGGAGCACCCGGACCCGATCCGGTCGTGAAGAGCTCCGTGATCGTGCACTCCTGGAAGACCCTGAGATAGGACTCGTAGTCTCCGGTCGCCCGGAAATCCTCCTGCTGCAGCGAGACGATCTTCTGCTGGAGTGTGCGGATGATCTCTAGCCCGGTGCGGTCGCCGACGTGCGCCAGCCGCGGGTAGGTGTGGCCGCCGAAGTTGCGCTGACTGATCTTGCCGTCCTTGGTGCGGTCGAACAGCGCCCCGTAGGTCTCCAGCTCCCAGACCCGCTCCGCGGCCTCCTTGGCGTGCAGCTCCGCCATGCGCCAGTTGTTGAGGAACTTCCCGCCGCGCATGGTGTCGCGGTAGTGCACCTGCCAGCTGTCGTTCGGATTCGCGTTGCCCATCGCCGCGGCGCAGCCCCCTTCGGCCATCACCGTATGGGCCTTGCCGAACAGCGACTTGGAAATGATGGCCGTCCGCTTGCCCTGCAGGCGGGCCTCGATGGCCGCCCGGAGTCCGGCGCCTCCTGCGCCGATCACGACGACGTCGTACTCGTGCTGCTCGACGGTCTCTGACTTCATGTGCTTGGCCACGTCCGTCACCCCACGATCCGCAGGTCGGCTATCCATCCCGCCGCCACCGCCATGATGTACACATCCGTGAGGGTCACGCTCACCAACGACGCCCAGGCGAACTGCATGTGAAGGGCGTTGAGCCCCGAAATTCGGTTCCACATCGCGTAGCGCAGCGGATGGCGAGAGAAGTGCTTGAGCTTGCCGCCGACGATGTGGCGGCAGGCATGGCACGACAGCGTGTAGCCCCACAGCAGCACGACGTTCGCGACCAGGATCAGCGAGCCCAGCCCGAAGCCGAACCCTCCCGGGGGGAAGAACGCGAGCACCGCGTCGTAGGTGTTGATCAGCAGGAGGAGGCTGGCCAGGTAGAAGAAGTACCGGTGGAAGTTCATCAGGTTGAAGGGGAACCGGCTCTCACCGCTGTAGCGGGCGGCGGGCTCCCTGACGGCGCACGCCGTCGGGCTCTGCAGGATCGAGCGGTAGACGGCCTTGCGGTAGTAGTAACAGGTGCCGCGGAAGCCGAGCAGGATCGGGAACACGATGATCGGCAGCGGGATCCACACCGGCAGGTCGCCGAAGATCGTGCCGAAGTGCGCCGAACCGGGCGTGCAGCTGGTGCTGATGCACGGCGAGTACAGCGGGGTCAGGTAGTTGTACTCGGCGACGAAGTAGTCCCGCCGCAGGAACAGCCGGACCACGACGTAACCCAGCAGGACGGTGAGCAGCACCGCCTGGATCAGCGGCAGCCGCCACCACCGGTCCGTGCGCAGCGTCCGTGCAGCGATCTCCGCGCGTCCCGCGCCCGTCTCGGTCGACACCTCAGCGAGCCCCATTCCGTCGAGTCGACGACGGCCCGGGGACCGCGCTGCGGGAGGCGAGCGCGATCACGTCATCGGGCCGCGTGCTCCGGGACTCTACGGTGCATGGCCGCTCCAACGCGTGCGGGTGGCGACGAAGTTGCCGACGACACCGTGATGTGCCTCACGAGCAGGTCAGGCAACGTGCCGACGCCGGCCGCCGGTGGTGGCGAGGAGGTAGTCGCGGTTGAGTGTGGCGATCACGTCGAGGGGGATCTCCTTGGGGCAGGCGACGGTGCACTGCCCGATGTTGGTGCAGCCGCCGAAGCCCTCGGCGTCGTGTTGGGCGACCATGTTGACCACCCGCTCGTACCGCTCGGGCTGGCCTTGGGGCAGCTCGGTGAGGTGGGCGATCTTGGCGCCGAGGAACAGCGAGGCGGAGCCGTTGGGGCAGGCCGCCACGCAGGCGCCGCAGCCGATGCAGGCCGCCGCGGTGAAGGCGCGGTCCGCGTTCGGCTTGGGTACGGGGGTGGAGTGCGCCTCCGGGGCGGAGCCGGTGGGTGCGGAGACGTAGCCGCCCGCGGCGATGATCCGGTCCAGGGCGCTG
>JAQSWV010000061.1 GCA_029266455.1 Nocardioidaceae bacterium | reverse complement strand
TTCCCGGCCCCGGGACACGAGCGGAACTGGGCGCTGCGCGACGTCACTCTCCAGGTGCACGAGCGCGAGTTCGTCTGCCTGGTCGGGGCCAGCGGCTGTGGCAAGAGCACGTTGCTCAACCTGGTTGCTGGCCTCGACAAGCCGACGTCCGGCTCGATCGACACCGGGGCACGCAAGGTCGCCTTCATGTTCCAGGAGTCGACGCTGTTCCCGTGGCTCACCTTGGAGCAGAACGTCGATCTGGCGCTCAAGCTGCAGGGCACCGACAAGAGACTGCGCAAGGGCAGGGTCGAGGAGCTGTTGGACCTGGTGCACCTGTCAGGTCGCGGCAAACGCCGCCCGCACGAGCTCTCCGGCGGCATGCGCCAGCGCGGCGCGCTGGCACGAGTGCTGGCGCAGGAGGCGCAGATCGTGCTGATGGACGAGCCGTTCGCCGCCCTCGACGCCATGACCCGCGACTCCATGCACGACGAGATCGAGCGCATCTCCGGCGAGCTCGAGCTCACCGTCCTCTTCGTCACGCACAACGTGCGCGAGGCGGTGCGGCTCTCCGACCGGACCGTGCTGATGGAGTCCGGCCCCGGCCGGGTCAAGGACGTGTTCGACGTCGACCTGCTCCGGCCGCGCCACTTCGACGATGCTCGGGTGGCCGAGCTCGCGGGCCGGCTGACCACCGAGCTGAAAGCCGAGGTGGCCCGCCATGTCCAGTAACGTCCTGACTGCACCTGGCGCCGAGGTCAATGAGGGCTCTCTCTCGGCGCAGGACGACCGTGAGCTCCAGCGCAAGCTGAGCCGCGGCAGCCTGGGACGCCGAGTCTGGGCGGCCCTGTGGCCGAAGCTGCTGGCCGTTGCCATCGCGATCGCCATCTGGCAGGTCACGTACCTGTCGGGCTGGCGCGAGGACTACCTGCTTCCCTCGCCGACCACCGTCTTCGCCAACCTCTGGCACATGGCGACGGGCAACGACCCCCAGGCCAGCAGCCAGTGGCTGCTGTGGCGTGAGGTCCGCATCACCATGCAGCGCGGTCTGACCGGCTTCGCGATCTCCCTGGTGGTCGGCACGCTGCTGGGAGTCGCCGTCTCGCAGTGGAAGGTGCTGCGGGCGGGTGTGGGGTCGATGATCACCGGACTGCAGACCATGCCGTCGATCGCCTGGTTCCCACTGGCCATCCTGCTGTTCGGTGGTGGCGAGTCGGCGATCCTGTTCGTGATCATCCTCGGTGCCGCGCCGTCCATCGCCAACGGCGTGATAACCGGGATCGACGAGGTGCCGCCACCGCTGCTGCGGGCCGGCAAGATGCTCGGCGCCACCGGCGTCTCGCGTTACACCCATATCGTGCTGCCTGCGGCGGTCCCGGCGTACCTGGCAGGGCTGAAGCAGGGCTGGGCCTTCTCGTGGCGAAGCCTGCTGGCGGGTGAGCTGCTGCTGACCATCGAGGGCAAGCCGGCGCTCGGTGCCGCGCTGAGCAATGCCCGCAGCTCGGGCCAGGCCGACGATCTCCTGGCGCTGATGATCGTGGTGCTCATCATCGGCATGTTGGTCGACGCCGTCTTCGGTTTCATCACGCGGCGGGCCAGGCTCCGGCGTGGTCTCGTCGGCATGGACTGAGGGTCTCGGTGGACACCACGACCGCATCCCTCGTGCCGACCTTCGCTCGCTCGACGGTGGTGGTCGAGCCGCCTGGCGTCGGTCCCGGGAACTGGGCGGGCGCTCCGAGTGCCTTGCTCGCCGACGGCACCATCTGGTTGGCATACCGCGTGCGCCGGCCGTTGGATGCCGGGCGCGGGGTCGCGGTCGTGGTGGCCCGCTCTGATGACGGCGTCGTGTTCGACACGGTGGCGACCGTCCCGAGGGAGCGCAGCGGAGCCGAGTCGTTGGAGCGCCCCGCCTTGGTGCGTCGGCCCGATGGCGGCTTCCGGCTGTTCCTCTCCTGCGCCGTGCCCGGCAGCAAGGGATGGTGGATCGAGGCCTGGGACGCCGACACCCCGGAGCGCCTGCCGGCGGGCAAGCGCACCGTCGTCGTCCCGGCGGATCCGTCGGCGGCCCACAAGGATCCCGTGGTCCGGGTGGGACACGGTGCGCAGCCGTGGGTGATGTGGGTCTGCCGACATCCGCTCGACCTCGTCGGCCACGAGGACCGCATGTCGACGTGGCTGGCCGTCAGTCCCGACGGACTCGACTGGACGCTGGTACGCGAGGTTCTCGCCGGGCGTCGAGGCGAGTGGGACGCGCGCGGGGCCAGAGTCGCGGCCGTGCTCGACACCGACCCGGTGACGGTCCTGTACGACGGCCGGGCGAGCGCCGCTCAGAACTGGTACGAGCGCACCGGCCTGGCGGCGTCCGACGGCAACGGCGGCCTGATCGCGCTGGGCGACGGACCCGTCGCGGTGGCTCCGGAGTCCGACGGTGCGCTGCGCTACACAGCAGCTCTGAGGCTGCCGGACGGCAGCACCAGGCTCTACTACGAGGCCGCCCGCACTGACGGCAGCCACGACCTGCGGACCGAGCTGAAAGAGGCGCCCACACCGGCGCTGCGCGACTCCGCCTGACCCGCCTCGCACGGACCCCGACGGCCGGGCGGTCGCCTCTGCCCGCGGTCAGCTCGCGCGCAGCGCCCGCGTGGAGAAGTCACCGCGACCGTCTGTCCCCCGCCACTCGGAGAAGTCGCGCCCGGTGAGCTGCTCCAGCAACTCGAGGTCCTCCAGGAAATAGCCTTGCACCTGCTTACGCTGCTCAGGATTGAGCGACGGCCGACGCTCTCCGCCGTTGTGCAGCGTGGCCAGCATCCGCTGCTCCACACTGCGCCACAGCTCGGGCGGCGCCAGCGACCCCACGGTCGCGCCCGCCCGCACGAGGCGCGCGAGCGAACGGGTGCGGAAGGTGTCCGGAACGAACGGCTTGACGTTGTCCTTGGGCACCTCCGGTGGGGGGCCGTCCGGCACGCCGAGGAACTGCCACACCCCGGACAAGGTCTGCTCGGGCGATTCCACCAGATCGCGATAGCGGAGCACGTGGAGCTGCTCCGGGGGGAACAGGGATCGGACGCGAGCCAGCTGCCGGCCGTAGAGCCCGAGCGAGCGATAGCGCCAGAACGGCGCCCAGCCCCGGCGTCTGCGTGCATCCTCCATGGCGACGGCGGTCACGAAGTCCGACTCCGGTTCCAGCCCGTCCGACCACAGGTGCATCCAGTTGGAGTACGCCCGGTCGACCGGATCGCGAAGCACGGCGATCAACCTCGCGTCGGGCTTCACCGACTGGATGCGCAGCAGGGCGGCCGGGTCGCCGAGGTAGAGCGGGGTGCTCTCGCCGACCAGTACGTCCGGTGCGGCGTTCGCGAACAGGGCGAGGTAGTCGTCGCGCCGCCAGACCCACTCGCGCCGGCTGTGCGCGTCACCCGGACCGAGGTAGAGCGGTGGAGGCGCGTCGCCGCAGATGAAGTACTTCGGCTCCTTGACGGGGCTCAGCTCGAGGGAGGGGTGCCTGCTCAGCGCGCCGTGGAGTGCTGTCGTTCCGGCTTTGGGTGCCCCGATAATGAAGAAGTCGGGCCAGCGGGAGGTCATACTGTAGTATGTCAGGCGACTTGGAGATATTGCCAGCCCAGATCGTCCCGGCGTACAGGAAGGCCAGCCTGGTGACTCCGGGAGATCGCACCGCACGCAGGTGCTGATCTACCTCACCGCCGCTGCTGCGGGCTTCGCCGTGGCGCTGGTCTGCGCCCCGGTCGGCGTCTCCGGCGCGGTGCTGCTGCTGCCGGCCCAGAGCAGCCTGCTCGGGTTGGCCGGACCCTCGGTCAGCTCGACCAACCTGCTGTTCAACGTGATCTCGACGCCAGGTGGCCTGCACACGCTCCGGCGAACGCCCGGTGTGACCCGTGCGGAGGTACTCACGCTGGTCGCAGTGGGCGTCCCGGCCGCCGTCGGCGGCGCGCTGGCGCGAGTGACGCTGTTGTCGGACGCCGATGTCTTCCGGCTGCTGGTAGCCGCGGCGATGCTGCCGGTCGCCGCGACACTGGGGTGGCGGCTGTGGCGCGCCCAGCCGTCCGCGCCCGTTGCAGCGACCACGGCAGGCGGCCGGCGGCTGCGCGCGCTCGCGTCGCTGGCGGTCGTGACCAGCTTCCTCGGGGCAGCGGTGGGGGTGGGTGGGGGATCCCTCCTGGCACCCGCCCTCGTCGCGGCCACCGGACGCAGCCCCCAGCAGGCCGCGCCCCTCGCCCTCCTCGCCACCCTCACGACGTCGCTCACCGGCTTGGGCGCCTACTCGGCCCTCGAGGCTGTCGACGTCGGCGCCCGGCCGGCCAGCCCGGAGTGGCTCATCGGGACGGTGACGGGGCTCGGCGGGCTTGCTGGGTCCCGTGTCGGCGCAGGCCTGCAGGCACAGCTGAACGAAAGGGTGCTGACCGGCCTGCTCGCCTGCCTCGTCACCGCGGTCGCGGTGGCCCAGCTCGTCCGCTGACGCCGCCTGAGCACGGTCGAGCCCGGCGGCTGACCAGCCCGGTATGCCCACGCATCCGCCGATCGCTAGGTTGGCCACCGATGACAGCACGCATTCCGATCATGGACGTCCACCCGGTGGTCGAGGGCGGCGCGTTCGCCGCCAAGGCCGCCATCGGCGAGACGTTCCCCGTTCTCGCCACCGTCTTCCGCGAGGGCCACGACGCCCTGGGCGCCGAGGTGGTCCTCACCGACCCGCAGGGCCGCGACCGTGCGCCGGTCCGCATGCGCGCCGCCGGACCCCCGGACCGGTACGTCGCGGAGGTGACCCCCGACAGCGAGGGCGCCTGGAGCTTCCGCGTGCAGTCGTGGAGCGACCCGGTGGCGACCTGGCAGCACGACGCCGAGGTCAAGATCGCCGCAGGCGTCGACGTGGAGCTCATGCTGGTCGAGGGCGCCGCCCTGCTGAGTCGCGCTGCGGCGTCCCTGCCACCCGGCGCGGGGGGCGGCAGACAGGTGCTCAGCGACGCCGTCCAGCTGCTGGAGGACACCCGCCTTCCGGTCGAGGTGCGGTTGGGGGCCGGCACCTCTCCCGAGGTGGACGCGGTCCTTCTCGCCCACCCCCTGCGGGACCTGCCGGGCACCAGTCCGGCGTACCCGGTCTTCGCAGACCGTGAGCGGGCGCTGGTCGGCTCCTGGTACGAGTTCTTCCCGCGCTCCGAGGGCGCCCGCGTCGACGAGCAGGGCACGGTGGTTCCCGGCACGCTGAGCACGGCTGCCGAGCGGCTGCCCGCCGTGGCTGCGATGGGCTTCGACGTGATCTACCTGCCGCCGGTGCACCCGATCGGCCGCGTCAACCGCAAGGGGCCGAACAACACCCTCGATCCTGGTCCCGGCGATCCCGGTTCGCCGTGGGCGATCGGCTCGGACGAGGGTGGTCACGACGCGATTAGTCCCGACCTCGGAACCTTCGACGACTTCGACGACTTCGTTGCCGCGGCCAGGGAGCACGGCCTGGAGGTCGCCATCGACCTCGCGCTCCAGTGCGCGCCGGACCATCCGTGGGTCGCCAAGCACCCGGAGTGGTTCACCACCCGCGCCGATGGCTCGATCGCGTTCGCGGAGAACCCGCCGAAGAAGTACCAGGACATCTATCCGCTGAACTTCGACAACGACCCCGACGGTCTGTACGCCGAGGTGCTGCGCGTGGTGCGGCTCTGGATGGATCACGGTGTGCGCATCTTCCGAGTGGACAACCCGCACACCAAGCCGGTGCCGTTCTGGGAGTGGCTCCTCGGCGAGATCCGGACAACGGACCCCGACGTGGTGTTCCTCTCCGAGGCGTTCACGCGGCCAGCCATGATGCGTGGGCTGGGCACCGTCGGGTTCCACCAGAGCTACACCTACTTCACCTGGCGGAACGAGAGCCAGGAGCTGGCGGAGTACCTGTACGAGCTGAGCCACGAGACCAGTCATGTGCTGCGCCCGAACTTCTTCGTCAACACCCCGGACATCCTGAGTGCGTATCTCCAGTACGGCGGCCCCGCGGCCTTCAAGGTCCGCGCGACCCTGGCGGCGACCGGCTCGCCCTCCTGGGGCGTCTACGCCGGCTTCGAGCTGTACGAGCACGTCGCCGTGCGCCCGGGCAGCGAGGAGTACCTCGACTCCGAGAAGTACCAGGTGCGCGTCCGCGACTGGGGCGAGGCGGAACGCACGGGCCGCACCCTGGCCCCCTACCTGACCCGCCTGAACCAGATCCGCAAGGCGCATCCGGCCCTGCGCCGGCTGCGGAACCTCACCCGGCACGCGAGCGACAACGACCGGATTCTGTGCTTCAGCAAACGGAGCACGGGATCCGACGGTGACGACGACACCGTGATCGTCGTGGTCAACGTCGATCCGCACCACACCCAGGAGACGACGGTGCATCTGAACATGCCGGGTCTCGGCCTCGACTGGACGGACGGGTTCCGGGTCTACGACGAGATCACCGGTCAGTCCTGGCACTGGGGTGAGCACGCGTACGTGCGGCTCGATCCCGGGCACGAGCCGGCACACATCCTGCACGTGTGGAAGAACGCCTGACGTGGGCATCGAGCTCGATCCCACCTGGTTCAAGCGCGCCGTCTTCTACGAGGTGCTGGTCCGCTCCTTCAAGGACTCCAGCGGCGACGGAGTGGGCGACCTGCGCGGTCTGGCCGACAGGCTCGGCTACCTCGAGTGGCTGGGCGTGGACTGCCTGTGGCTGCCGCCGTTCTTTCCGTCGCCGCTGCGCGACGGCGGCTACGACGTCGCGCACTTCACCGACGTCGCGGACGACATCGGAGACATCAACGACTTCCGCCGGCTGCTCGACGCGTCCCACGAGCGTGGCATCCGCGTGATCATCGACTTCGTCATGAACCACACCTCCGACCAGCACCCGTGGTTCCAGGCGAGCCGCAACGATCCGAACGGCCCGTTCGGAGACTTCTACGTGTGGGCCGACTCAGACGACCGATACAAGGACGCGCGCATCATCTTCGTCGACACCGAGTCGTCGAACTGGACGTGGGACCCGGTGCGTGGACAGTACTTCTGGCACCGCTTCTACAGCCATCAGCCCGATCTCAACTTCGACAACCCCGCGGTGCACACAGCGATCACCGACGCCCTGGACTTCTGGCTGGAGCTCGGCATCGACGGCTTCCGGCTGGACGCCGTTCCCTACCTGTACGAGCGCGAGGGCACCAACGGAGAGAACCTTCCCGAGACGCACGCCTTCCTGCGCAAGCTGCGCAAGCACGTCGACGACAACTACCCAGGCCGGGTACTACTGGCCGAGGCCAACCAGTGGCCGGCCGACGTCGTCGACTACTTCGGCGACATCGACAGTGGTGGCGACGAGTGCCATATGTGCTTCCACTTCCCGGTGATGCCCCGGCTGTTCATGGCGGTGCGACGCGAGTCGCGCTGGCCCATCTCCGAGATCCTCGAGCAGACGCCGCCCATCCCGAAGAACACCCAGTGGGGGATCTTCCTCCGCAACCACGACGAGCTGACGCTCGAGATGGTGACCGACGAGGACCGCGACTACATGTGGTCGGAGTACGCCACCGACCCGCGCATGAAGGCCAACATCGGCATCCGCCGGCGGCTCGCGCCACTGCTGGACAACGACGTCAACCGGATGGAGCTGTTCACGGCGCTGTTGCTGAGCCTGCCGGGCTCGCCGGTTCTCTACTACGGCGACGAGATCGGCATGGGCGACAACATCTGGCTGGGCGACCGTGACGGCGTGCGCACGCCGATGCAGTGGACGCCGGACCGCAACGGCGGGTTCTCCCCCGTGACTCCCGGTCGGCTGCACCTGCCGGCGGTCATGGACCCGGTCTTCGGCTTCCAGTCCGTCAACGTCGAGGCCGAGCTCGAGAACAGCTCGTCGCTGCTGCACTGGAACCGGCGGATGATCCACATCCGCAAGGAGCACCCGACCTTCGGCATGGGGTCGTTCACCGACCTCGGCGGCAGCAACCCGTCGGTGCTCTCCTATCTTCGTGAGTTCGGCGATGACGTCGTGCTGTGCGTCAACAACCTGTCCCGGTTCCCGCAGCCGGTCGAGCTCGACCTGCGCCGGTTCCTCGGCGCGCACCCGGTCGAGCTGCTGGGCGGCGTGCGGTTCCCGGCGATCGGCGAGCTGCCGTACCTGCTCACACTGAGTGGCCACGGCTTCTACTGGTTCCGGCTGCCGATGGACGAGGTCATCAACGAGGAGGCGACCACCGCGTGAGTGAAGCCCTGAAGTCACGGCTCGGCTACTACCTGGGGGCCCAACGATGGTTCTCGGGCAAGGGACGCGACTCCACGGTGGAGGCCGTCCGGGTGCTGGCCTGGTTGGGCGACCCCGAGGCGGACGCGCGGTTGGCGATGTGCCTGGTCGACGTCACCGCCCAGGTGGGCGAGCGGGCGGTCTCGGACGTGTACCAGGTGCCGCTGTCCTACCGCACCGCGCGACAGGGCCAGATCGAAGGCGCCTACATCGGCGAGGTCGAGACCGAGGACGGCGCGCTCGCGCACGTCTACGACGCGGTGCACGACCGTGAGGCGGTCGCCCTGCTGGTCGACGCGCTGGTGGGTCGGTCCATGCCCGCGCCGCTGCGGGCGCAGGTGGTGGAGCCGCAGGACACGGACCTGTCCGGACCGAGCGTGGTGCTGACCGGCGAGCAGAGCAACACCAACGTCGTTGTCGGCGACCGGCTGCTGCTGAAGGTGTTCCGGCGGGTGCTGCCCGGCCGCAACCCCGACATCGAGGTGCTCGACGCGCTCACCCGGGCCGGCTCCGAGGAGATCGTGCCCCTGATCGGGTGGATCGAGCTCGTCGGCGACGCCGACGGCGAGCCCACCGACCTCGCGATGCTGTCGGAGTTCCTGCGGATGTCGACGGACGGCTGGGACCTCGCGCTGACCAGCGTGCGCGACCTCTTCGCCGAGCGCGACCTGCATCCCGAGGAGGTCGGTGGCGACTTCGCGGCCGAGTCGCACCGGCTCGGAGCCACCATCGGCACGCTTCATGCCGAGCTGGCCGCATCGATGCCCACCGCCACCTGGGGGCCCGACGAGATGGCCGCGGTCGCCGTTCGGATGCGCAAGCGGCTGGACGCTGCTCTCGACGAGGTGCCCGAGCTGGCGGAGTACGCCGAGCGGCTCGGGTCGTTGGTCGACGAGGTCACCGGTTCGGTCACCGCGATGCCCGTACAGCGCGTGCATGGCGACCTGCACCTCGGACAGACCCTGCGGACGATGCGGGGCTGGCGGATCATCGACTTCGAGGGCGAGCCGGCCAAGCCACTGACCGAGCGGGTGGCACTCGACACGCCCGTCCGCGACGTCGCGGGGATGCTCCGCTCGTTCGACTACGCGGCGCAGAGCCAGTGGGCCGACTCGCTCGGCGACCACCAGCTCGCCGCCCGGGCCACGGAGTGGTCGACCCGCAACCGGAACGCCTTCCTCGACGGCTACACGGAGGCGACAGACAGGGACCCGCGCGGCAACGACGCGCTGCTGCGCGCGTACGAGGTCGACAAGGCCATCTACGAGGTCGTGTACGAGGCGCGGAACCGCCCGAGCTGGCTCGCCATCCCACTGCGTGCCATCGCCCGTCTGGTCGGGGCAGACTCGGCAACCCCAGGAGGTAGCTCATGACCACGACCGCGAGGAAGCCCGTCGACCCCAGTGTGCTCGACGCGCTGGCCGCGGGGACGCACCACGACCCGCACAGCGTTCTCGGCGCGCACCCGCACCGGGGGACGGTGACCGTGCGGACGCTCCGGCCGCTGGCGCGCAGCGTCGAGGTGGAGCACGCCAAGGGCTCCGTACCGCTGGAGCACGAGGGTGCGGGGGTCTGGGTCGGTGTCCTCGACCAGCCCGACGTCGACGACTACCGGCTGCGGGTGGCCTACGAGAACGCCGAGCCGCAGCTCGTCGATGATCCCTACCGCTACCTGCCGTCACTCGGCGAGATGGATCTGCACCTCATCGGGGAGGGACGCCACGAGCAGCTGTGGAGCGTGCTGGGCGCACACCTGCGCAGCTACACCAGCCTGGCCGGACCGGTGCTGGGCACGTCGTTCGCGGTGTGGGCACCGAACGCCCGCGGTCTCCGCGTCGTCGGCGACTTCAACTTCTGGGACGGCCGGTCGCACCCGATGCGCGCGATGGGCTCCTCCGGGGTGTGGGAGCTGTTCGTGCCCGACGTCCCGGCGGGCGCGGTGTACAAGTTCCAGATCCTCGGCCAGGACGGGCAGTGGCACGACAAGGCCGACCCGATGGCGCGCAAGTCCGAGCAGGCACCGGCGACGGCCTCCATCGTGCACAACTCCATCTACACCTGGGGCGACGACGAGTGGATAGCCGCTCGCCAGAGGCTCTCGCCGCACGAACGGCCCATGAGCGTCTACGAGGTGCATCTCGGGTCGTGGCGCTCCGGTCAGACCTACCGCGACCTGGCCGACAGCCTCGTCTCGTACGTGACCGAGACCGGCTTCACCCACGTCGAGCTGCTGCCGGTGATGGAGCACCCCTTCGGTGGCTCCTGGGGCTACCACGTCACGGGCTTCTTCGCCCCGACCTCGCGCTTCGGGGATCCCGACGACTTCCGGTTCCTGGTCGACCGGCTCCACCAGGCCGGCATCGGCGTGATCCTCGACTGGGTCCCCGGCCACTTCGCGACCGACGAGTGGGCGCTGGCCCGCTTCGACGGCACCCCCCTGTACGAGCATCCCGACCCGCAGAAGGGCTGGCACGCGGAGTGGGGCTCGTTCATCTTCGACTTCGGTCGCCGTGAGGTGCGCAACTTCCTGGTGGCCAACGCCGTCTACTGGCTGGAGGAGTTCCACGTCGACGGTCTGCGGGTCGACGGGGTGGCGTCGATGCTGTACCTCGACTACTCGCGCGAGGAGGGCGAGTGGACGCCGAACCAGTACGGAGGCCGCGAGAACCTCGACGCGGTGGCGCTGCTGCAGGAGGTCAACGCCACCTGCTACCGGCGCGTGCCCGGTACGACGGTGATCGCCGAGGAGTCCACGTCGTGGCCGGGCGTCACCCGGCCGACCCATGTCGGCGGCCTCGGCTTCGGCTTCAAGTGGAACATGGGGTGGATGCACGACTCGCTCGGGTACATGTCCCAGGAGCCGATCTATCGCCAGTACCACCACCACCAGATGACGTTTGCGATGATGTACGCCTACACCGAGAACTTCGTGCTCCCGATCTCGCACGACGAGGTGGTGCACGGCAAGGGCTCACTGCTGCGCAAGATGCCCGGCGACCGGTGGCAGCAGCTCGCGAACCTGCGGGCCTACCTCGGCTACATGTGGGCGCACCCGGGCAAGCAGCTGCTGTTCATGGGCTGCGAGATCGCCCAGGACACCGAGTGGTCGGAGCAGCGCGAGCTCGACTGGTGGCTGCTGGACGACCCGTTCCACCGCGGCATCCAGTCCCTGGTCTCCGATCTCAACCGGGCATACCGTGACCTGCCCGCGTTGTGGGGCACGGACTCCGAGCCGGAGGGCTTCAGCTGGATCGATGCCAACGACTCGAACAACAACGTCTTCAGCTTCGTGCGTGGCACCGAGAAGGCCACGGAGCCGTTGCTGGTCTGCGTGTCCAACTTCGCGGCGGTACCGCACCACGACTACCGGCTGGGGTTGCCCGCCGACGGGCGGTGGACCGAGGTCATCAACACCGACGCCGACTCCTACCGCGGGTCCGGCGTGGGCAACCTGGGTGGCGTCGACGCCGTCGAGACGCCCTGGCATGGGCGGCCCGCCTCGGCCACCCTGACTCTTCCTCCCCTGGGCACGGTCTGGCTGCGGCACGACGGGTGACCGAGGACATCCCGCCACAACCCACCCTGCGTGACGGGGAGGGCCAGGACGCGGTGGTGCTCCGGCCATGGCGGGAGGACGACGTCGCGTCGGCACGGCTGCAGCACGACGACGAGATGACCTACTGGTCCGACGCGCCCACCGCCGTCCTGCCCACGGACCGGATGCGCGCCGCCCTGGCGGACTGGCGCGCGGCCTACGCCGACGGGCGCCGCGGCGTGAGCTTCGCGGTGGAGCGCGGCGACCGCCTGGCGGGCTCGGTCGAGCTGCGGCGCACCGACGAGGACAACGGCCGCCTCTCCTGGGCGCTGTACCCGGTCCATCGGGGTCGGGGTACGGCCGTGCGCGCGCTGCGGCTCCTGGTGGCGTACGCCTTCGAGCATCTCGCCCTGAGCCGGGTGGAGGCCTACGTGCATCCGGACAACACCCGCGCGCTGCGGGTGGCGACTCGGGCCGGGCTGCGTCGGGAGGGCATCGTGCGGGGGCGCGAGCCGTTCCAGAACGTCCGCGACGACGTGGTGCTGCTGGGCAGGCTGGCTGACGACCCGGGGCCGGGTACGCCCGACGGGTTCCGGGCGATGCTCAACGCCGGACTCCCCACCAAGAGGGTCATCGCCCAAGGAGTGATCCGCGACCACGCCGGCCGGGTGCTGCTCTGCGAGCTGGTGTACAAGCCCGACTGGGACCTGCCCGGAGGCGTGGTCGAGCCGGGCGAGTCACCTCGCGACGGGATCGCCCGCGAGGTCAGCGAGGAGCTCGGCATCGACGTGGTCGCCGGCGACCTGCTCGCGGTCGACTGGCTCCCGCCATGGGCCGGATGGGACGACGCGTGCGTCCTGGTCTTCGACCTGGGCAAGCACGATGCCGACCTCGTGCGCGACGCGATCCTGGAGCCTCGGGAGATCGCTGCGGTGCACTGGTGCGACTCCGAGCTGGTGCGCAGCCGGTCCCGGGGTCCCACCGCCGCCAGGGTGGAGCAGGTGCTCGCCCGCCGGCCGGACGCCGGGGCGGTGTTCCTGCACGGCGGGCACCCGGTGCCTGCCGCCGGGGGCTAGAACAGGGCGTTGGCGAGGCGGCGCCGCGCCACCGCCACGCGCGGGTCCTCGGGGCCGACCGTGGTGAAGAGTCCCAGCAGGTGCCGACGGGCTCGTTCGCGGTCGTCGCCGAACAGACGCGGGACCAGCGCGATGACCCGGTCGAACGCGGCGTCGATGTCGCCGCCGAGCAGCTCGACGTCCGCCGCCAGCAGCTGCGCGTCGAGGTCGAGCGGGGCAGCGGCAGCCGCGGCGCGGGCCGCCGCGGCATCGACCCCGTCGGTGCGCTGGAACAGCTGTGCCTGGGCGAGCCGGGCAGCGGCCTCCTCGTCCCCGGGGCTGGCCTCGACAACCCGCTCGTAGGCGGTGACGGCGCCCGCGAAGTCGCCCACCTCGAGTGCGGCGTCGCCCTCGGCGTAGCGCGGGTCCGACTGCTCCTCCTCGACCTCATCGACGGCAGCCGCCGGCTCCGGCGGCTCCCCCGTCGCCGGCGCTCGGCCGGTGACGCCGCTGGTCACCGCAGCCTGCACGACCTGGTCGAAGGCCTGCCGGGCCTGCTCCTCGTCCACGCTCCCCTCGAAGAGCGGTACCGGCTGCCCGCGCAGGACCGCGAGCACGTACGGAACCGCACGGACCTGGAGCGCCTGCGCCAGCTGCGCGCTCGCGTCGATGTCGAGCCGGGCGAGTGCCAGCTTGCCGCCGTAGCTGTCGGCCACCCGGCTGAGCAGATCGACCGCCTCGCGGCTGGTCGGGGCCCGCGACGCCCACAGGGCGAGCACCACCGGGTGCGACAGCGACGCCTCGACCACGTCGGTCTGGAAGGACTGCTCAGTGGCGTCGAAGGAGTAGCTGCCCGCAGGACCCGGGGGCCCGGCGGCGGCCCCTGATCCCGCTCCGGCGCCCGCGGCGGGCCGCAGGGCAGACAGGTCGATCGCGCCCGGCCGGGAGAACTGCTCTGCGCTCATGGTCCAATCCTGACGCACCGGCACTCGATACTCGTCAGCGGCTCAGAATCTCGCCGGCTCGCGGTACTCGCCCCACTCGGCCCGCAGCGCGTCGCAGATCTCGCCGAGCGTCGCCTCCGCACGTACCGCCTCCAGCATCGGCGGCACCATGTTGGCCTCACCGCGGGCAGCCTCGACCATGGCGGCCAGGCGACGATCCACCTCGGCCCGGTCCCGGCCGGCCCTGCGACTGGCCAGCTCGGCCACCTGGTCGGTCTCCACCTCGTGCGAGACGCGCATGATCTCCAGGGCGCCGGTCACCGACTCGTGATGCCGGTTCACCCCCACGATGACCTTGTCGCCCTTCTCCAGCGCCTTCTGGTACTGGAACGCCGCCTCCGCGATCTCGGACATGAACCAGCCGTCCTCGATACCGCGCAGGATGCCCGTGGTCATCGGACCGACGCGGTGGCCGGCAGCCTGCCCGGTCTCGTCCGATGCCGACGCGCTGCCGCCCAGCGCCAGGATGCGGGCGAAGATCGCCTCGGCCTCCGCCTCGATCCTGTCCGTCAGCGCCTCGACGTACCACGCCCCGCCCAGCGGGTCGGCGACGTTCGCGACCCCCGTCTCGTCCATCAGCACCTGCTGGGTGCGCATGGCGATCTCAGCGGCCCGCTCGCTGGGAAGCGCGAGCGTCTCGTCGAGCGCGTTGGTGTGCAGGGAGTTGGTGCCGCCGAGCACCGCCGACAACGCTTCGACGGCGGTGCGCACGACGTTGTTGTACGGCTGCTGGGCGGTCAGCGAGACGCCGGCCGTCTGGGTGTGGAATCGCAACCACTGCGCACGTGGCGTGGTGGCGCCGTAGACGTCACGCAGCCAGCGTGCCCAGATCCGCCGGGCGGCGCGGAACTTCGCGATCTCCTCGAAGAAGTCGATGTGCGCGTCGAAGAAGAAGCTCAGCCCGGGCGCGAACTCGTTGACGTCGAGCCCCCTCGCCTTGCCGAGCTCGACGTAGGCGAACCCGTCGGCCAGCGTGTAGGCGAGCTCCTGCGCGGCCGTCGAGCCGGCCTCCCGGATGTGGTAGCCCGAGACGCTCAGCGGCTTGTAGCGCGGTGCTTCCGCGGCACACCACTGCATCAGGTCGCCGATCAGCCGCAGGTGCGGCTCGGGCGTGAACAGCCACTCCTTCTGCGCGATGTACTCCTTGAAGATGTCGGTCTGCAGGGTGCCGTCGAGGTGGCCGATATCGGCCCCCTGCCGCTCGGCCGCTACGACGTACATGCAGAAGATCGGGACCGCCGGCCCCGAGATCGTCATCGAGCAGGTGACGTCCTGCAGCGGGATGGCGTCGAACAACGCCTCCATGTCGGCCACGCTGTCGACGGCCACACCGCAGTGGCCGACCTCACCCAGCGATCTCGGGTCGTCGGAGTCACGACCCATCAAGGTCGGCATGTCGAACGCCACCGACAGGCCGCCACCGCCACGGCCGAGGATCATCCGGTACCGCTCGTTGGTCTGCCGGGCGTTCCCGAACCCCGCGAACTGCCGGATCGTCCAGCTGCGGCCGCGGTAGCCGGTGGCGTGCAACCCGCGGGTGTAAGGGAACTCCCCCGGCCAGCCGATCCGCTCGAACCCCGGGTACGCGGACTCGTCCGCGGGGCCGTACACAGGGTCCACGTCGACCCCGGAGAGCGTGGTGTAGTCGGCGTCCCGCACCCGGCCGGATGCCATCGCCTCGTCGTAGCGGCGCTGCCACCGCACATACCCCGAGTCGCCCATGCAGTCGAGGATACGGCGAGGGTCGCCATGCGCCGCGTGGTCGCCCTACCCGCTTCCCCAGACGTAGGGCTGCGTCTGCTCGGCGCCGGTGTCGGGGATATCCGACTCCGCCTCCGCGGGCGTCTCGCGGACGCCCGGCGCTCCCGGCGGTGGTTCCGGGGGGTCCGGCGGGCCGCCGTACTGCAGTCGCTGGATGATGCGGTCGACCGCGTCCGGCTTCGGGATGAGGCGCACGTCGCGTAGCCCCTGCTCCTGCGCCGCGGACTCGAACACGAGGTGGCCGTAGCCGGCGAACCGGCCGAGAAGTGGCCTGTGCACGGTGATGTCGAGGATCCGCCCGAGGGGCACGACTGCGCGGTTCTTGGACAGGACACCCCACAACCGCACCACCCGGTGCTCGGTCACCACGAACACATCGCGCCGGTACTCCTGCACGAGCCAGCCGCAGCGGGCGATGCACGCCACGATCGCCGCCAGCGCCAGAACATGGACGTGTTCGTAGTAGGGCCCGGCAAAGGCGAGGAAGACTCCTCCGCTCACCGCGGCGACGGTCACGACGAGCGCCTGGCTCCGCCGACGCACCCACCACACGGAGAGCAGGCCGGTGGCCAACGTCGCCAGCAGGATCAGCTCGGGACTGTCGAGCAGCGCGACCGCGGCAGGGACGCCGAGCAGCAGCCAGCAGAAGGCGACCAGCAGCTGGAACCGATGGTGGCGCACCTGCGCATAGACGCGCTCGCCGATCTCATGCAGCACCACGGACTGGACCCTGGGGTTGAGCTCCCAGGAGGGCACCTCGTCCAGCACGGCCGAGTCGGTCTCCTGCGGCGCGGCCACCAGGGCCGAGAACCGCCGGAGCTGACGCCGGAGCCTGTCCCACTCACTCCGCCAGCGCACTGAAGAACCGGATGATCGCGTTCGCGGCTTGGACCACGGCGTCGATCGCGCCACGCACCGCGTCAGCGGCACCCTCCGGCTGGGTGACGAGGTAGTACGCGACGAAGGCCAGCCCCAGGAACACCGTCGTCTTGCGGGCGACGTCGGTCACCGCGCCCCCTTCTCCGGGTCAGTTGGCGACAATCCTCGAACCCAGTGTTCACCCCACCGGCTCGGCACGGTAGGCGCCACGCCGTGTCGGCCCGGACTTGTGCGTGCGCAG
>JAQSWV010000108.1 GCA_029266455.1 Nocardioidaceae bacterium | reverse complement strand
CGCTGGCTGCGCTCGAGCTCCGCCTGGTCGAGACCCGCAGTGGGATCAACCGGTCCTAGCTCCAGCCCGCCGGTGGGGTCGTGGGGCACCAGCAACCACCATCCGACACCGAACGCGCCCAGGCAGAGAAGTGCCCAGGTGACCGGCCACCAGGGCGGCACGCCCCGGTAGGCGTCCCCATCAGGCTCACCCTCGGCGGGCACCCGCCGGGCCGCGTGCGCCTCGGTCACGAGGATGCCCACACATCGGCGAGCGCCACCCGCTGGGCGGCGGTGGGGTGGCTGGCGAACCACAGGTACTCCCACCGCGGCGGGCTGGGGTTATTCAGGTTGCGGGTGGCCAGGCGCTGCTGCAGCGCGACCAGAGTTGCCGGGTCGTCGGTCAACTCCAGCGAGTGCCGGTCGGCCCGTGCCTCGAGAGCGCGGCTCACCAAGTTCTGCGCGGGCAGGGACAGCAGCGAGCCGACGGCCACCAGCGCGAGCAGCAACGGCACGGCGGTGGCCTCCCCCAGGTTGCCAATACCGGCGCGTCGACGCACCGGGGCGCTGGTCGCCACCAGCACGAGCAGCGTAACCCCCGCCATGGCCCCGAGAGCCCCGAGCGCGGTACCCGTCACCACGTCGTTGTCCTTGGCGTGACCGAGCTCGTGCGCCACCACCTGGCGCACCTGCGCTCGTGGGGTGCTGTCGAGCAGAGTGTCGTATACGACGATCCGCTTGGTGGCACCGAACCCGGACACGTAGGCGTTGACGGCCGTGGTGCGGCGCGATGCGTCGGCCACGAGCACCTCGTCGACGCGCAGGCCGTCCTCGTCGGCCAGTGTGATCAGGGAGCTGCGGAGCGGCCCCTCCGGCATCGGTGTGAACTCGTTGTAGAGCGGCTCGACCACCAACGGGTAGACGAACGACCCGGCGACCACCAGCCCGCCGGCCAGCAGGGAGACGATCAGCCACCACCCCCGGCGGGCGCCCCGGGCCAGCCCGACGACCACCAGCATCACCAGCGTGGAGACGATTACCGTGACCAGCAGGTCGCGAAGCCGGTCCAGGGTATACGTGCCCCAGTCCTGGGTGGACAGGCCGTAGCGGCGCCGCAGCTGCTCGGCGGGCACCGCGAACGGCAGCGTCGCCACCCTGCCGATCAACGCGAGCACCAGAACGGCCAGCAGCACCTGGAACGGCCACCGGCGGCGCCCGGGCAGCAGCGCGACCAGCCTGCTCCCCCACGATGTGAGCCCGAGCAGCAGGGAGACCAGCAGCCCGACCCCCGTCGCGGCCAACCCCAGCGCGGTGGCCCGGCTGTCGTAGGCGGTGATGCGCTCCAGCGTGCCCGGCCGAAGCCCGGCGGTGGGGTCGACCGTCGGCATGCTGGCGCCCGGCGTCCAGTCCCAGGGCACGACCACCGCCGCCACGACGACGAGGGCGCCGGTGGTCAGGACCAGCCAGACCAGCGCGGCGCGCCGCTCACCCGTCCGCACGGGCCAGCCGGGTCAGCTGGGCGCGCCACCGGGCGATGAGGTCGCCGAGCCCGGCGCCCGTGGTCGCCCGGAGCGCTTCGTCGACCGGGCGCCCGCCCAGCACGGCGCGGTAGAAGGCCACCGGAACCTTTTCGCCGTAGCGGTGGTCGAGCAGGCGGAAGACGAGCCAGGCCTGCTCGTACGCCCGGCCGAGTCCGGGCGACCCGACGGCGAAAGCTTCGGGGCTGGGCAGGGTTCGCGGAGGTCCGTGGCGGCGAGTCGGCGCCAAGGCTTGACTCGCGGCCAGCCGGGCCGGCACCCCGCTGTCGCGAAGCGCGACATGGTCGGCGAAGCCCTCGGCGACCCACAGCGGCAGGCCTCCCGCGGCCGCGTTGGTCATCGCATGGGTGACCTCGTGTGTGAGCACGACCTGCGCCGCCACCGGTGACAGGCCGGCGAACACATCCGGGTTGAGCACCACGTGCACCGGCGCGGTCGCCCTCGACGAGCCGTCGACCGTCGTCGTCACCGCGGCGATGCCCGCGTACGTATCGGGCGACTGTCCCAGCACGCGAGCGAACTGAGCAGTCGACCGGGGGGCGACCACGACCAGGGGCCTGCCCGACGTGCCTGACCCGGGGACCACAGCGTTGACCTGGGCGCGCGCCCGGGTGACCTGCCGCGCCAGCGAGCCGACCCGCTGCTCCGAGGCGCCCCCGGGCAGCACGACCACTGCACGCCCGTTCTCCATGTGGACCGAGCGCGAGTGCAGCGCCCACAACGGCATCGGCGACCCGGGAGCGCCGCGGACCGCGAGTACGCCGGCGCCCTCGCCTGCTGTTCGCGGCTGTGCGAGGTCGACGGTGACGCGGGCCGTCGCGGGCGCCTGCCAGCCGCGCTGCGACCAGGTCGCTTCGACCACCGCGGTGCTGTCAGCGAGCGACCCGGGTGCGGGCACCGCGGCGCGCACGTAGCGGAGGTTCCACCTCTGGACGTCGAGCCTCGTCAAACCGCGCCAGGTGGCGGCGGCTCGCGCGGCCGCCGGTGCGGTGTCAGCGGCGCTGTCGACGAACCGTGCCCGGTCACCGTCTGCCCAGGCCGTCACCAGGGATGCCAGGGCGGCGCGGGCGGACACCTCGCGGCTGACACCGCTGGCGGTGCGATGAGGGCCGTCGCTGGCGTCCGGCCGGTCGGTCGCACTGCCCGGCGGAGCCCCCGTACCGGCAACGAGGACGATGCCCGCGATCAGGGCGACGAGGGCAGCCAGCGCGCAGGCGGCAGCACGCGGTCCCCGGCTCACCTAGCGATGGTAGGCCGACGATAGGCACCAGGGTCGCCCCACGGGCGGCCCATGGTGGGCCGACAGTGGGCGTGGTCTACCGCGCGCTCAGGCGACCCGGCGGATGCTGGCCACCGGCATCAGGTCCATCGCCACGACCTCGACGGGTGAGCTGGGGTTGGCGGCGTGCACGATCTGGCCGTTGCCGATGTACATGCCGACGTGGCTGATCGGGCTGTAGTAGAAGACAAGGTCGCCCGGCTGGACGTCGGAGGCCGACACTGCGGTGCCCTCGCCCGCCTGGATCGACGACGAGTGCGACAGAGAGACGCCAGCGGCCGCGTAGGCGTACATCGTGAGCCCGGAGCAGTCGAACGAGTCGGGGCCCGCCGCGCCGTAGACATAGGCGTCGCCGACCTGGGCGAGCGCGGTCCGGACGGCGACCGCGGCCGCACCGGAGGCGGGCGCTGCGGACGGCGAGTCAGTCGCCTCGGGGACCGGCGGGCGGGCGCCCGACCTGCTGGTGGTCTCCGCGGCCCGCGCCGCCGCCCGCTCGTCGGCGCGTGCCTGAGCGCGTGCCTCAGCCCGCGCCTCGGCCTCGAGCTCCCCGAGCAGTTCCTCGGCGGCATCGGCCTTGTTCTCGATCTCGGTCTGTTCCCGCGCCATCTGCTCCTTGGCGGCGACGATGCGGTCGAGCTGGTCCTGGGACCGCTGCTCGCGGGCCGCCAGGGTGCGCTCGGCGTCCTCGTAGGTGTCCAGCAGGCCAGCGGCCTGCTCGGAGTACGACCGCATGGCCGACATGGAGGCGAGGAAGTCGTCGGCGTCGTCGGAGAGGATCAGGTCGGCCGTGCCGCCGAGACCGGCGCCGCTGACTTGCGCGAGGACGAGCTGCTCGACCTGTCCGTGCAGCTGCTCGGTCTCCTCGGCCTGGCGAGCCGCCCGGTCGCGCAGGGCACCCAGCTGCTTGCGCGCCGAGCCCATCCGCGCCCGGATGGTGTTGTAGCGCTCGGACGCCTGCTCGGCCTGGTGGTGCAACGCGTCGACGCGACGCTGCACGTCGTCGATGCTGGGCTCCGGGTCGGCGCTGGCTGCGGGCACGAGGAGGCTGCTCACCCCCAGGGCCGCGGCAGCGACCAGCGACATCCGGGCAGCACGGGACTTTCGGCCGGTCAACACGATCGGTCGTACTCCTCAGTCATCTCGGTCGGAGCGCCGCGGAAACGGCTTCCTGGCACGCCCACAGGGCACTGCCTCTCCGGCCAGTGCAGAACCGACGGCAAGCCGGCGCGGACACGCGACCGTACCCACCCGCGGCGCCGAGGATCAAACTGAGCGCCTACCAGATCTCGTCCGGAACGTCGGATTCGCCGTCGTCCGGCGGGTCCACGGCCTCGACGAGGCGCAGCGGCGGCACCAGGCCGGCGCCCGCGAGAGCGTCGAGCGCGGACAGCTCGTCCCTGTCCCACTGCCGTCTCTCGGGCGTCGGCCCGAGCAGCACCGTCACCACGCAGTCGTCGCAGGCCAGGCCGCGCACCACGCAGCCGTCGCAGTCGACGACGACAGACGAGACGGGCGGTGTGTCGACGTCGTGCTCGGGCCACTGCGAGGGGGAAGTCTCGTCGGCCACGGCGGTCCTCCTGAGCTGGGGAGCGGCCCGATCGTCGAGCCGTTCCCGACGCTAGGCGCCGCCACCGACAGTGCCTGCACGGTGCCTCCTCCGCGGTGCCTCCTCCGCGGTGCCTCCTCCCCGGTGCCTC
>JAQSWV010000107.1 GCA_029266455.1 Nocardioidaceae bacterium | reverse complement strand
CCCTTCTCGCCGCCACAGGTGGCAGAGGCGCTGTACGCCGCCACCGTGCGTCCGGACGACGGCTGGACCGCGCAGGTGCCCTACGACGGCTGACCCGAGAGCGTTCAGACCTCGTGGTCGGCTTGTACGTGCGCCGCCTCGATTCGGTCACGATGGGCCTGCCTCGGCCACGTCGCCGCGCTGGTACGTGGCCGCCTACGCAGGATGACGCACATGAATGCGACCGGTTCTGGAGTTTCGGCGCTGTAGGCTCAACGTCCCACGCTCTTGTTCCCTGCGGCATCAGCTCTTTCAGCAGTGGGCGCGTGTTTGACGCTCGCCGGGAGCCGGTGATTGTCTGCGGGCATGGAACCGATACGGCTCGCCGCAACCATTCGTTACTGGAACCCCGCAAAGGCCAGCGGTCTGGCGGTGTGTGACATCCCTGCCGAGCAGGCGGCCCACCTTGGTGGTCTGCGACAGCAGCGGGTGCGCGGCCGGATCGGCGGCGCCGATTTTGTTTCAAGCGTCATGCCAGCTGGCGGCGGTAGGCTAGCGCTAAGTGTCAGCAAAATGATGATGAGCACCGCTGGTGTCCGGGTGGGCGACGAAACCCAGATCGAGATTCACGCCGTGGGCCGTGACTGATCACGCGCCGTTGTGACTCACCTCGATGTTTCCGCTCTGCCGATGTGTGGGCGCGCGATCGCACAGTTTGACGGCAGGAGCACTGCTCCCTACCGTCCGAGCATGGCCAACCGAGCGACGCCGAACCTTCCGTCACGGGACCTTCAGGCGACGTCGGCCTTCTACACGCGGCTCGGTTTCGCCGAGGAGTATCTCGACGCCGGCTGGTTGATCCTCACGCGGGATGGCGCGACGCTCGAGTTCTTCCCATTCGCCGACCTTGACCCGGCCACGAACTCGTTCAGCTGCTGCCTGCGACTCGACGACGTCGATGCGTTCTTCGAGACCTGCAGGGCAGCGGGACTGCCCGTCACCACCCGTGGCTGGCCCCGACTGCATCCGCCCAGATTGGAGGAGTCAGGGTTGCGCATCGGAGCGCTGATCGACGGGGACGCAACGCTGCTGCGCCTCATCGCGAATCCATGAGAAGCGTGCCGCCGACAAGGTCCCTCGACCGGATGGCGCTACACGTGGTCATCTGAGCATCTCAATCTGCCGCGTCCCGTGTAAGGCCGCCATGGACGCCTAGACAGTCTGGGATCCTTGCCGCATGGTCAGGAACGTTTCGGTTGGGCCCGGTTGGCAGCAGGACTGCCCGTCGCCGACTCGTGACCGTGAGTGGTTCGCCGCCGACGGGACCCAGTGACGCATGAGGGGTGGACCCATCGAAAAGCGCTACTCGTGGGGATCTTGGTGCGGTCCGGGCCCGCCCTCGCAGAACGCGCGCACCTGCATGCGTTCGCCGGGGCGCGCCCGAAGATGTTCAGCACCTCGGCGGGCGGCTGCCGAACCAGTGCGGCACCTGGGTGTCGAACTCGGCCGCCTCGCCGACGCCGAGCACGAGGCCCTGGTCACCGAGCACCAGGCGCATCCGGCCGGGCAACACATAGAGCCACTCGAACCCGTCGTGGGCTCGCAGGTTAGGTGTACTCACCGGGGAGGTTGGTCAAGCGGGTGTTGATCCTCTTGCGCAGCGTTGGCAGCCCGTCGCCGCCCAGCTCGCTCAGGGCATGGGGGCGCCCGGCCACTGCCATCAGCAGGGCTTCACCTGGCCCGGTGACCTCGTCGCCGTCCCCCGATGACCAGCCGATGTCGGTGGCCACGAGCCGCAACCTTCGGCGGTTGCGCTTCGACGGCAGGGTGGGCGCGGCGAGGGAAAAATCGAGGACGGCTGTGAGTCGGTCCTGGGGGATGGTGCGTTGCATCCCGAGCGCGCGGCGGATGTCCTGGTGGTGGATGGTGCCGTCGGTCATCGCGATGCCACCTCCGAAGCCGGCCGGCAGGCCGCTGGGTCGCTGGTTGCGGGCGAGGAGGTCGACGATGTCGGACGGCGTCAGGTCGCGGTAGCGGTCCAGTGCGACGTCGTTGACCCGGCCCGGTCGCAGGCCGCCGCGCAGGAAGATGCCGACGGTGGCGAGTGCGGACAGCTCGTCGTAGCTGACCACGTGAGCCGCGACGTCCCGCACGCGCCACCGGGTGCACAACGACGGCGCGTTCCACTGGTCCTCGGTGAGGCCGCGCAGCAGGGCGAGCAGCTCGGCCCGTTCCTGCGCGGCCATCGCCATCAGGTCGGGCTTGGTCATCGGGAGCCGTGTTCACCGCGGGTCAGGGCCTGGTAGCGGGCCAGGTACAGCGGCCACCCGTCATCGACGTCGACGCCGTCGCGCATGCTCTCCCATCCGGCGCCGTGCCGGTCCAGGTGCCGGTGCACGAGTGTCACGGTCGTCCGACCGTCCCCGTCCGGTGTGAACGTGACCTCGACCTCGCTGGTGCGCTCCAGGTCGGTGGCGACCTGCCAGTCGGGGCCGATGTCCCAGCTGAACGCGATCGTGTTCGGTGGGTCGAAGGCCAGGACCCGGCCCCACCGGCAGACGCTGCCGTCGACGCCCTGGTCGTACACGTCTCCGCCGACGTGCTGCTCGAGCACGGTCCGCTCGATCGGGACGGCCAGCATGTTGTGCTCGCGCGGCTTGATCCGGTCCAGGTCGGTGAACGCCCAGAACGCCTGCTCCTGCGGAAGGTCGACCGCCACGTGGTGGCGCACGGACCCGTCGGGTTCCAAAGTCATCCGGTTCCCCTCTCCTGCTTTCCGCTCGGTGCCGCGAGGTTGTCAAGCGCCTCGGACCAGAACCGGTCCACCTGGCGTCGGTACCTCGCCAGCCGCTGCGCGTCGATGCTGTAGACCCGGGTTCGCCCCTGGGGCGCATCGCGGACGATCCCGGCGTCCCGGAGCACCTTCAGGTGCTGGCTGACCGCAGGCCGGCTGATCGGCATCACTGCAGCCAGCTCGGTCACGGTGCACGGCCCGGCGGACAACCGCTCAACAATCGAGCGGCGACTGGCGTCCCCCAGCAGGGCCCACGCGTCAAATGGGTAAGTCACCACGAACGTGTAAGTTACTACTTACCGGTTGTGTGCACAACCCGTCCGGTCATCGCGCGTCTTGCTCATCGGCGACGAGGGGAGCGGCCGACAACGCCGATGGTCAGGACGCGCAGTGCGGCTGGCGCGGTGGTGTCGACGGTGGGGATGAAGCGGACCTGGCCTTTGCTGATGGTGTGGACGCCGATTGCCTCGGACGATGCCGCCGAAGCCGCCGCCGCTACCCTGCTCGTCGGGGGCGCTGCCGCTCCCTCCCACCGCCGACTGAGACGGCAACCGGCACGACGGTGACGCCGTCGCGCTCGATGGGTTCGCCGAAGACGCGGCGGATGCCGAGCTGGTCTCCGACCCGGGTCAGGATGTCGTCGGGTGTCATCGCGCGCCTCCGGAAGCTGGATCGTCGGTCGACGTCAAGATGACCACAGCGGCCGGTTCGTGGCTACGCCGCACACCGGGCACCGACCGCAACCGGTTCGCCTCCTGGACCGGCACCGCACCCCTGGACGCCTCCTCCAGGGAGCAGATCAGACACCGCCTCTGCCGGGCCGGGAACCGTAAGGCCAACCACGTCATCCACATCGCCGCCGCCTGCCAGATCAGCCTCGACACCCCCGGCCGGGCCTACCACCGGCGCAAGCTCGCCGCGGGCAAGACCCCCATGAAGCCATGAGCTGCCTCATTGGGGAACTATCGATGATGCGGCCGGGTGAGGTGCCGGGCCGTGGCTTCTCGGTCGTGTGAGGGGATGGCCTCGTTGCCGCGCCGCTGTGACGGCCAGTCTTAGTGCTGCCACCCCTGGCACGCCGAGGCCCCTGCGACCGGCGTTAGGGACAAGCCCGACCGAGGGCCGAACAATGAGGAACCGGCGAAGGGCCTCGACACCGTGGAGTGAACCCCCTACTCCTCGAGGAGGCCAGGATGAAGTACGTCGGCTGGGATTGGGCTAGCCAAACTCACGACGTCACGGTGCTCGACGACACCGGCGCGATGTTGGACCGGTGGGCCTTCGCGCACACCGCATCGGGGTGGGCCGCGACCATCCATCGGTTGCACGGTCAGGGTGAGCCCGACGACCTACCGGTGATCATTGAACGGACCAGTGGACTGGTCGTCGACCGGCTCTTGGAGGCCGGCCACCCGGTGGTGCCGGTGCACCCCACCTCGTTCCATGCCGCCCGTCCACGGTGGGGAGCCTCTGGTGCGGTCTTCTCGGCGGTGACGGCGACCAACGCGCTCTCCTGGTCGGCCGCTGGGGCGGCGAGATCCCGAACACGCCGACCGTCGAGGAGACTCCGATGCGCTACCTGTTGGGAGCAGTCGCCCTCGCACCGTTCGTGCTGCTCCTCGTCGCCATGGCGACCGGCCGGGCCCACGTCCGCCCTTGCTGTCCGCCGGTTTCCCCCGTGCACCCGGATCAGCGCGACGCCCCGACACGGCGCGCGGCGCGGACACCAGGGCGTAGCGG
>JAQSWV010000060.1 GCA_029266455.1 Nocardioidaceae bacterium | reverse complement strand
CGGCTTGAGCACGCTCGGGAAGCCGACCGCGTCCACGAACGCGTGGACGTCGGCAGCCGTGGTGGCGGCGGCCGACGCCGCCGTGGGGACACCGGCGGCGCGCAGCGCGTCCTTCATCGAGGGCTTGTCGCGACACAGCCACGCCGTGCGCACGGAGGTGCCGGGGATCGTGCAGCTCTCCCGCGCCTGAGCCGCGGCCAGCGTGTGTGCCTCGATCGTCGCCTCGAGGCGGTCCACCCACAGGTAGCCCTGGACGTGGCGCACCGTGTCCGAGAGGACGCCGGGGTCCACCACCGTGGGCACCTGGTGGTAGTGCGGGATCCAGCTGCGCAGCTCGTCGTCGAGCCACTCGGCCGGTCGCTCGCCGACACCGATCACCGTCGCACCCCACCTCCGCCAGGGCGCGCACGAAGTGGCGCTGCGTCGGCGGGAAGGCGGGCTCGACGAAGACCACGTTCACGGCCGGCAGGGTAGCTTGCACGCGTGCTGACGGGCGGATCGGAAACTCGCGCCTACGCCGGCTGACCGGGCGCCGTCTGCTGGAGCGGATCCAAGGCCGCCTTCGCGTCGCGCAGTCACAACCCGACCAGCCCGCGGAAGTGGGCGACGAACCGGTCGTGCTCGGCAGGCGGGTAGGTGCTGCGCACCGTGTCGAGCAGCAGCGCGTCGAAGTCGGCGCTGTCCACCCATTCCAGGACGACCTCGTCGAGATGCCGCAGGCGGCTCGCGCAGAAGTCGAGATAGCGGTCGGTCTCGAAGTACTCGTCGGCGAGCCGGCGGTAGGCGGCGAGCTTCTCGGGGTAGGACAGGTCGCTCCGGTCGGCGATCGCGAAGTAGCGGGCCATGCCGGGGTCCACGCCCGGCTTGCGGCCACTCACCAGGCTGAACACCGTCCAGCGCACCAGCGCCGTCATCGCCCACGGGAAGTAGTAGTGCAGCGAGGTCAGTGCCACGTCCGGGCAGGCGTTGGCGTAGTCGATCGGGTGCACCTGCATGCCGGCCACCAGGTTCTCGCAGGAGTTGAACTCCCACCGGAAGAAGGCGTTGACGAGCCGGGAGATCGTCACGACCTCGTCGCCGACCTCCGGCGTCAGGAACCCGTGAGCCACCGCGTAGCGGTCATGCATGGGCAACTCGGGCCGGAACTTCATCACCATCGTCTCCGGTCCGATCGACAGCGACCGGGCGAAGACGTCGTAGCCCTCGACGGCCTTCTGCAGGTGCACCAGCCGCTGGCCGGACTGGTCGTAGGCCGCGTGCAGCTCGTCCCGGTTGCGGATCCGGGTGACACCCACCCATGCGCCCCCGTCATAGGGCTTCATGAACAGCGGGTAGCCCATGCGCTCGGCGACGGCCTCGAGGTCGAACGGCTGGTTGTAGCGCGCGGCGGTGTAGGCCCACTTGGCGTTGTCCGGCGGGTTCTTGTACGGCACGAGCACGGTGTCGTGCACCTTGAGCCCCAGACGCATCATCGCGCAGTACGCCGCGTGCTTCTCCATCGACTGAAAGGTGAACGGGCTGTTGAGCAGGTAGACGTCGTCCATCAGGGCGATCTTCTTCAACCACTCGCGCGGCACGTAGTACCAGTAGGCGAGCCGATCGATAACAAGGTCGTACCGCGGCCGGTAGCGCAGGTCGAAGGGCTCGATGGTGATGCGTTCGACGTCGAAGGCGTGCTCGGCCCCGCCACCCGCGCGGATGGGACCCATCCGCCGCATGATCGTCTCGAACGCCCTCGGCCAGTCCTCCTCGGTGCCCAGGAGCAGCCCCACCAGGTGTCGGTTCATCGCGCGACCTCCTCAGTCATTCACGATCAGGCACTCCACCGGTGCAGGTGATGGGCGAGCTGGCGCCGCCACCACGGCCAGTCGTGGGCGACGTCGTGTCCCCAGACGTCCAGCTCGTGAGGTACGCCCTTCTCCGCCAGGACGCCGGCGAATGCGCGCGTGCTGGTCAGGGAGCCGGTGGTGTCCTCCCACATGCCCTGGCCGCAGACGAGCACGAGACGCACCCGGCGGCGCAGCCACTCCAGGTGGTCGCCGTACAGGTTGGCGACGTAGGCCATCGGGTTCTGGAAGTACAGCGCGTCGCCCTGCTCGCCCCAGCCGTGCCAGGTGCTCGGGTCGTAGTTGCCGGACAGGCACAACGCCCGGGGAAAGAGATCGCCGCGGCGCAGGGTGAGGTTCGCCGCGTGGAACGCGCCCATGCTGGCACCGGTGGTGAGCACGTCGAGCGCACCGCCGCAGTCCGCGTGGATGAAGGGGACGACCTGGTCGACGATCCACGACTCGTAGGCGCCGTGCCGGCGGGCGCGTCCTCCAGCGGGATGCTGCGGTTCGACCAGGAGTGCCCGTCGTAGCTGCCGACGCAGTAGAGCTTGACCCGGCCGGCCTGCACCAGGTCCGCGACGGCGTCGACCATCCCGTTCGAGGCGAAGTCGCCGGCCTTGCCGTTCTCGGACGGGAACACCAGCACCGGCCGGCCCCAGTGGCCGTAGACGATCACGGTCCCTGTGGCACCGATCGCCGGCGACCAGAGGTCGACGACCCGCTCCATGCCGCCTCCACGATCACCCCGCCCTGCGCGACGACCGTAGCGGCCCCGAGGCGGTCGATCCATCGCCGTCATGCCGGCCTGAGATCAGCGTGCTGCACCCGACACCGGCGAGCTCCGCTTCAACGCACGTCTGGTGGGCATATTGACGACATGAGCGACGACGATCTCATCGCCCGGTTCGGCTCTGCCCGTCAGCCCGAGCGCCCACCGGGTCACCCGGTGCCGGACGGGGTCAGCGACGAGACGGTCGCGGCCCTCGGCGAGCTGTCGGCCGCCTTCGAGGTGCTCGAGGAAGCCCGCGGACACCTCTACGCGTTCCACCGCCGCTCGGGAAAAGCCGACCTCGAGCTGCAGCAGGCCGTCGACCACCTGCGCAAGGCGGGACACCGCCAGCTCGCCGACGAGATCGACGAGGTGCTCGTCGGCCGCGACGTCGTGCCGGGCTTGTGGACCTATCAGATCGTCGAGTCCTACGACCGCACCTACTACGACGTCTGGAAGGCCGCGGTCGAGAAGGCCGAGCGCGTGGCCGGCGGCGGCACACCCCATCTCGCCGAGTCCGACATGAAGGTGCAGGAGCAGTCGTCGAGCTGACCGCCATCGGGGTGGAGCTGCGACCTTCGCGACTACGGAGACCCGCGCCGTGCGCCGTTCTTGAGCAGGTCACGACCATCCGGTGTGCATGTCATGTCGTAGTCGCGCTTGTCGTCGAACCACTGGGACAGCAGGACCGGACCGCCGGAGAAGCTGGGTTGGGTACACCGGTCCTGGGCCTCGGTGGGGTAGTCCAGACGCCCTGCGGTGGCCCAGACCGGGACGTCGGGCAAACGCCAGGAACCGGTGATCGACTTCCAGCCGGAGGCGTTGGAATAGAGGCCGTACGACACGTCGGCATCGCCGAGCCCCTGCATGAGTCCTTCGATGATCATGCGGTTCTCCAGCTGCTGCTCAGGTGTGGCGGTCGGCCACGGCTGCGCCTTCCGCGGCTCGACGTCGATCCAGACCATGGGCGGGACGAAGTCGACGCGGCCGAGCGTCGCGAGGGCGAACCGGGCCTGCGCGTACCCGACGTTGTGCAGCTGGTCCGAGCGGGCCGACCCTGTCCGGGGCCCCGCCGCCGCGTGCTCGTTGAGCTGATCCGCGGTCGGGAACGCCGGAATCGTGTATGCGTGAGCCGGCTTGCGGTTTTCCCGCACCCACGCGAGCTGGTCGGCGAGGCAGGGGTTCTCGGTGAAGGGAAGGCCCCTCGTCAGCCCGACGATGACGAACTGCGACTCCGCCGGCGGCATGGGGAGGCTGTATCCACCGCCGTCCTTCGCACATTGCGGCCACGACACGTCGTGGCCGAACAGCGGTTCCGCGGCCATGGCGGGTAGCGGCGCGAGCAGCGGCACGAGCGCTGCGACGAGCAGGGTGGCCCAGCCGACCGCCAACGGACGAACGGAAGCACGCATGGACACCCCCGCGTCCGGCCCGATGATGAAGATCGCGACGGACTGTAGTGCCAGCGGTGGACGTCGGCAGGGATGCCGAGCACGGAAACTGTGGCGAAACGGCGATGACCTGCCGCGATTCGTCGACACGCCCGAGAGCGCCTCGGGTGCTTCCGACCTCCGCCCCGTCCGATCTGCTCACGGGCTTTGGGTCGCCGCGCGCGGCATGGCGCGCGCAGATCCTCGGATCGCGAGCAGATCCTCAACCCGCGCGCAAGAACGGTCGGGCGCAGAAACCTCGCGATCCGCCACGCTGTTCCTCGTGACGGAGACGACGCCGAAGACCGTGTACTACACCGCGACCACGCTCGACGGGTTCATCGCCGACCCCGCGGACTCGCTGGACTGGCTGTTCGTCCAGGAGATCGACGAAAAAGGCCCGATGAACTACGACGAGTTCATCGCCCGGGTCGGGGCCATCGCCATGGGCGCGGCGACCTACGAATGGATTCGCGCGTGGATCACCGCGGGCCGCGACAAGTGGACATACAGCATGCCCGCCGTCGTGTTCACCCACCGCGATCTGCCGGTTGTCGAGGGTGCCGACCTGCGGTTCACGGCCGGCGACGTGAGAGCCGTGCACGCCGAGCTGCTGGCGGCGGCCGGCGGCAAGGACGTGTGGGTCGTCGGCGGCGGCGACCTGGCCGGGCAGTTCGCCGACGCCGGCCTGCTGGACGAGCTCGTCGCGACGATCGCGCCGGTCACCCTCGGGGCGGGTCGGCCACTGTTCCCGCGCCGCTACGCCCTGCGCCTCATCGACGTGGCCCGCAACGGTGCCTTCGCATGCACCCGCTACGCGGTGCTCGGCCCGCGCACCACGGATTGGGCGTCGTGATCGGCCGCGACCGCCTTCGCGAGCTCCTCGACGCCGTGCTCGACGAGGAGCACGGGTCGCTGGCGGACATGGCTCACGGGGCCTACTCGTCACCGTTCCACTTCAGCCGCCGGCTCACCCGGGATGCCGGTGAGCCACCGGTCGCAATGCGCCGCCGAGTGGCGCTCGAGCGCGCCGCGTGGCAGCTCGCGCGTGGCACCACGGTCACCGACGCGGCGTTCGCGGCAGGGTACGGCTCCGTCGAGGGGTTCGCGCGCGCGTTCGCTCGTGCGTACGGCCATTTGCCCAGCGCCGTGCCCACCGGCTCGACCACCGGCTCGGCGCACTGGCTGCCCGCACCCAACGGCATCCACTTCCACGCACCGGACGGGCTGTGGGTCGAGGGCTCGGGCTCGGACTCGGCCGGCGAGGTCACCGCGCTGATGGTGCACCACGACGTCGACGACGTACGTGCGCTGGTGGAGCTGGCCAAGGGCCTCGACCCGGACGAATGGGCACGCGAGCGCCTGCCCGGGCTGACCCTGCTGTACTGGGCCGGCCCGGAGGGCTCGATCGCGGCGCTGCTCAACCGGTGTGTGGGCACCTACGAGATCTGGCTGGCGTCCATCGAGGGTGCCGACCACCCGGGCCGGCTCGTGGAAGATGCCGACCCGGTTGCGCTGGCGTCTCGGCTCGAGTCCGTCGCACCGCGCTGGCTGGCGTTCGTCCGCGACGTCGAACGGCGCCGCGCCTGGGGCGACCGGCTGGTCGACGCGCTGTGCGTCCCGCCCGAGAGCTTCGTGCTCGGCAGCGTGCTCGCGCACGTGCTCACCTACTCCGCGCAGCGTCGCGGCCTCGCGCGCAGTCTCCTGCGCCAGGCGGGTCTCATCACCGACGAGCCGGCACGGCCGGGCGGGCCACCGAACCCGGTGCGCGACGGCGACCCCATCGAATGGCTGCGGCGCCACGCTCCGTAGGAGAAAGGCATGGGGCCGCTCGGCATCCGTTAGCGCTCAATGACCACGTTGAGGACCCTCAACGTGGTTCTGTCCTGTTCTGCGTCAAGACCTACGACACCGAGCGGGCCGCAGAGATGCTGCCTGCCCTCTGTCACGCCCGGGACGGTGGTCGTATGGCGCAGCGCGGTCTGACGTAGCGGGCGCGCGCTTTCCGACGCCGTCGCCTCGCGCAGCGCACGCGGATCGGCGCGCGCGTCACGGCCCAGCAGTCCCATGCGCGTCGCCACAACTCCTGCGGCAGCGGCCCGAAGCGACGGTGGAACTGCGAGACGTCGGGCCGTGAGTCGTCGGTGAGGAAACGCAGGCCGGTGCGCCGACCCCAACCCTGCCGGAACGCCAGGCGGAACCACACGCGAGTAAGCGCGTCCATCAGCTCGAGTGCTTCGGCATCGTCGCCGAGCCAGACCGGTCGGAAACCGATATCGGTGACGAGCTGCTCAACGCGATCGCGACCAGGTCCGTCGGGACCCGCCCAGGGCAGGTCGCACCGTTGATCGCCGAACAGCGGCCTGGCCATCTGCTCCCAACCGGTCGTGGAGAACGCGCGAAAGACCGTCGCACCCGCGGCGCGGAGGGCGTCGACGTGGTGCAGGTCGGGCGCGCCGGGAGCCAGGACGTTGGTGGCGTCGACCACGACCCGGCCTGCCAGAGCGTCGCCGACCTGCGCGACGAGGGCGTCGACCTGCTCCCCGGGAACGGTGACGACGGCGACGTCGCTGCTGCGCGCCGCCGCCGCGTGTTCGGCGGCGCCGCTCGCCCCGGTCTCGGCCACGGCGTCGCGCCCGCGCTCCGCATCGGGATCGCGGCTGCCGAGGACGACGTGGTGACCGGCCCGGGCCCATCCCGTCGCGAGGGTCCGGCCGACGATCCCCGCGCCGAGCACCGCAACGTTCATCGCGCCCACGGTTACACCCCCAGCATCGTGATCACGATGCGGGCGACCTCGCGCCCGGAGTACTGCTGCTGCCCGGTGACCAGCCGCCCATCGCGCACCGCGAATGCCTTGAACAGCCCACCCATGACGTAGTTGGCGCCGCGCTCGCGCAGGACGTCCTCCAGCCGCCACGGCATGATCTCCACGCCCGCAGCCTTGTTCCCGTAGTCCTCCTCGACGTTGGAGAACCCGGTGATCGTCTTCCCGGCGACGAGAGGCGAGCCGTTCGACAGCCTGACGTTGACCAGCGCGGCCACGCCGTGACAGAACGCCCCGGTGACCTTCTCTGCCTCGTAGAACGTGCGGACGGCGTCCTGCAGGTCGGTGTTGTCCGGGAAGGTGAACATCGGCGACTGCCCGCCGCAGATCAGCAGCGCGTCGAAGTCGGCCGGGTTCAGGTCCGCGAGCTTGGGCGTGTCGTCGAGCAGGGCCATCAGCTCCGGGGTGTGGATGAAGCCCATGCTGATGAGGTCTTCCGACGACCACTTCGACGGGTCGCGCGGGTCGGACAACGCGTCGAATTCGACCTTGCCGCCGTCCGGGCTGGCGATCGTGACCTCGACGCCGCGCTCGATCAGCTCGTAGTAGGGTGGGTCAGCTCGGCCGCCCAGAAGCCGACCGGCCAGTTGTTGTTGCTGCTGACAGCCGGGTTGGCGACAACCATCAGCACCCGCTTGGGTCGGGAGCTGACCGTGTCGACGGCCATGTGATGGCCGGAACCACCGGGGACATCCGTCTCTTCCGTGTTCGTCATGAAGGCAGTTTGCTTGGATTCAAGCCATGTCTGCAAGGCTGCCGTAGAAGAGATATTGTGGTCAGTCGAGCTCGAGCAGTACGGTGCATCGATGCCCAGCCGCCGCCCCGGACCGCGACCGGCGCGCGATGGCAATGCCGAGCGGGAACCGGTGCCCCTACCCGACTCGGTGGACCGGATCGTCGCCGAGTGGGCCGGGGAGCGGCCCGACCTGAGGGTCGCCCCGATCGAGGTGCTGACCCGGCTCGCCCGGCTGCGCATCCGGATGGACGACGAGCTCGCGGCGCTGTTCGCGCGCTACGACCTGAGCGCGGCGGACTTCACGGTGATCGCCGCCCTGCGCCGCGCCGGGACGCCGTTCACCCTGCCGCAGAGCGTGCTGATGGGACGGCTGGGCCTCACGTCGGGCACGGTCAGCGTCCGGCTGAGTCGGCTGGAGGCCAAGGGCGTCGTTCGCCGCACGCCCAGCACCACGGACAGCCGCGGCGTGCTGGTGACGTTGACGGAGCGGGGTGCCGAGCTGTTCGACCAGGTCGCTCCGCAGCACCTGGCCAATGAGGACGTGCTGCTCTCGGCGCTGACCGCTGAGGAGCGTGCGCAGCTGGCCGGGCTGCTCCGCAAGCTCCTCGTGGGCTTCGAGCACGAGACCTCGCAGAGCCCGGCCGGCTTCACCGTCGCCCCCGCCCACGTCGCCCGGCGGGCCCGTGCGGCCGTCGGGCTCAGCGACCGCGCCGGGCTGCTGGTCCGGCAGGTCGAGCCCGGCAGCCGCGCCGACGACGCCGGACTGCGGGCGGGCGACCTGATCGTCGGCGCCGCTGACCGAGAACTGCTGTCGTGCGTCGACCTCGCCGCGGCCTCGGCGGCGGCCACCGCGGCCGGGACGCCACTCGGTCTGCGGGTGGTCCGCGGTGAGCAGGACCGCGACGTCGACGTCGAGCTCTGACGTCCCGGATGACCCCTACGGCCTCACACTTCGGCGAGTGGCACGGCCGGGTCGGTCAACCTGTCGGGATCGACCCGCTCCCCCGATCGGATCAGCCGCTGAACGTCGTCGGTGACGTCCCAGACGTTGACGTTCATGCCCGCCACGACCCGGCCGTCGGCGAGCCAGAACGCGATGAACTCCCGGCCGGGTACGTCGCCGCGGAACACCACCTGGTCGTAGCCGCCGGGTTCGGCGTAGCCGGAGTACTCCATGCCCAGGTCGTACTGGTCGGAGAAGAAGTACGGCACCGGGTCGTAGACGACCTCCTGACCGAGCATGGAACGCGCGGCGGTGGGGCCGCCGTTCAGGGCGTTCGCCCAGTGCTCGACCCGAATGTGCCGGCCCAGCAGCGGGTTGTCCGCGTTGGCCACATCACCGGCGGCGTAGATGTCCGGATCGCTGGTGCGCAGCGTGGAGTCGACCAGTACCCCGTTGTCCACGTCCAAGCCGGCCGCCTCGGCCAGCTCGACCGCCGGGGTGATCCCGACGCCGACGACCACGGCGTCGGCCGGTACCGATGTGCCGTCGTCGAGGACCACCGACGCCACTCGCCCGCCGCTACCCGTGATCTCCCGGATTCCCGCGCCCAGCCGCAGGTCCACGCCGTGCTCGACGTGCAGGTCGGCGAACACCTGCGCCACTTCGTCACCGAGCACGCGCTGCAGTGGAAGCGACGCCACCTCGACCAACGTGACCGAGGCGCCGTGCGTCCGGGCCGCCGCGGTGGCCTCCAGCCCGATCCAGCCGCCGCCGACCACGACCAGCCTGCCGGCCTGGCCGAGCACCGTCCGCAGCGCGTCAGCGTGTTCGACGCGACGCAAGTAGTGCACCCCGTCCAGGTCGGCGCCGGGGACCTGCAGCCGCCGCACCACCGACCCCGTGGTGAGCAGCAGCTTGTTGTAGTCCAGCCGCTCCCCCGTGACCGCCGTGACGGTGTGCGCTGCAGGATCGATCGCCTCGATCCGAAGCCCGCTGCGCAGCTCGATGTTCTGCTTGTCGTACCAGACGCGCTCGTGCACGAACGCGTTCTGCCGTTCATCCGTGCCGAGCAGGTAGCCCTTGGACAGCGGCGGTCGCTCGTACGGGACTTCCGGCTCCTCGCCGACCAGGACCACGCGTCCCGCGAAGCCCTCCTTCCGCAACGTCTCCGCCGCCTTCGCTCCGGCGAGGCTGGCACCCACGATGAGGAACGTCTGCGTCTCCTGCGAGCTCGGCTCGGTCATGATCCCCCTGCTCTGCCACTCGACCGCCTCGGGCGCCACTGGTGCGACCAGCGGCTGCAGCTGACCCTACGAGGTTCGGCCCGGTCAGCCCATGCCGATCTGGTGCGTCGCCACCAGCCGCCGCCCGCGGGGGCGACACTGTCACCATGGCTGTGCTGCGGTGGCTGCTCGCTGTCCTGCTGGTGATCGGCACCGCCGCCTGCTCCTCCCTGATCGATGGGCCTCGCCCGCCCACAGCGGACGCCAGCCGCCCACTGACCGCCGAGCAGATCGTCGCCGTACTCGCGGCGAAGGTTCCGACAGCGAGTCCGAGCGTCGCCTACACCGCGCTGACCGACCCCAACCAGCTGCTGGGCACGCCGGACAGCTACACCTCCAAGGCCACCTTCACCGACAGCCGCATCGACCCCGCCCAGGCCAACGACACCGAGCTCGGCAGCATCGAGCTCGGCGGATCGGTCGAGGTGTTCGCCGACGACGCCGACGCCCGAGCGCGGAAGGACTACCTCGATGAGACCTTCAGCCAGCTTCCGATCGAGGTCAGCGAGCAGTCGTACCTGCGAGGGCCGGTTCTGCTGCGCATCTCTCGGCGGCTCAGCGCGACGGAGGCCGCCGAATACGAAGCCGCCCTCGGCTCCACATAATCGTCCCTCGGCGGCCGACCATCGACAACGTCAGACCCGAATGACAAGGGTGTGTGCAGCCATGTCGCCGAGCCGTTGGCGGCGCGCCGACACCAGAACGACGATCCAGGCGACGAGGTAGCCCAGCAGCCCGTCCACAAGCCGCAGGACCGTGCGAATCACGGCCTTTCCCAAGCCAGGCAGCTGCCCGGTCTGCTCATCGACGACTCGCACGCCGACGACCATTTTGCCGAGCGTCTGCCCGCGGTGACCCTCGAAGAGCACGAAATACGCGAACGCGCAGAGGAGATAGAGAAGAGTGGGACCGGTAGACGTTTCCGCGGTCCAGCTGTACGGCCCGGACGTCGTCACCGTGCCGAATGCCCATGCCACCAGCCCATAGGCGAGCCCGAGGACCACACCGTCGAGCAGGGTGGCCACCACGCGACGTCCCGTCACCCGAATGTCCACCTGCTCCTGGACCGACATCGTCATCAACTTCTCCTTCCCGACGCTCCCCGCTTCGTTCACTTCTTCGGTAGTGCGTCGACGGCCGGGTCTCGGCTCTGCAACCACACCCGCAGCATCGCGATCGGCAACAGCGCAGAAACGCCGACACCGAGAAGCAGAAGCACGATGTCCATGACCGGCCATCCGAGCGTCGCGATGCGGGCCCGGCTCGGGTCCTCCGGGTCGTAGATAACGGGGACCACCCCGCCGACATCGACACCATCCGGCACCCCTCGGACTTCCACCCGGCCGATGGGCTCGGGCCCGAGGTAAGCGAGCACCACCTGGGCGGGAAGGTTCTTCTTCCGCTCGCTGCGGTTGATCTCCAGCACGGACGCGGGCGCGACCTGGCCACGATGGCGCAGGACGACCTCGTCCCGCACCACGTCTGCGGCGAGGCTGAGAAAGACGACGGCGGCTCCCGCCAGCGCCACGAGGACGAGAACGAACGCCGCGACAGCGATGCGCCACCACCGTCCGCTTCCCGGCTTCGTCTCCGTCACGATGCGCAGGCTGGCAAACCGATGGCGGCCGCAGCGACCATGGCTGCACCAGTGACGCCGTCGGCCGACCTCCCCGTGTCAGTGGTACTGCCACGACGACTGGTGGACGAGCGAACACGGTCGTGCAACTGCCCCGCTGACGGGACAGTTCCCCGCATCGCAAAGGAGCGACGACCAGAGATCAGGGGACACCATGACCGCCCAGCCGACTTTCTCGCCGAGCCCGCAGACCCCCGAGCCGCCGCTCGCACCGCAGCGCAAGACCGGCCGGGCCGTCGGAATCGCCATCGCCATCCTCGCGGTACTGGCCGCGCTCGGTGGCACGGCCCTGTACTTCTTCGGCGCCAGAACGCTCGAGCCGGAGTCCGTACAGAACGAAATCGTCCGGATCACCCAGGAGGCCGTGGGGGTGACCCCGACCGACGTGACGTGTCCGGACGACATCGAAGCGCGGGCCGGCGGAACCTTCACGTGTACCGCGATGGTCGACTCCCGGCCCATGACCTATTCGGTGCACCAGGACAACGACCAGGGTGACCTCACGATCACCTACGACCGTCTGGTCCGGCTGGACACGGTCGAGGCAGGCCTCGCGGCGGAGGTGTCGTCCGACATCGCGATCGACGTCACCGTCGACTGCGGGCCGGCCGGGCGCACCGTCATCGCCAACGCCCCGGGCCAGCCCATCGACTGCACGGCAACCAACGCCTCCGACCCGACCGACAGCGCCTCCATGACCGCCACCGTCGACGCCGAGGGCACCCCCGCCTACCAGTTCGCCTGACCGGCTGAGATCAGTCGGCCAGCTGCCCGACCAGGACGTCCGCCTCCCGATAGGTCCGGGGGCGGACGTCTTCATGCGTGCTAGACGCCTCGGTTGCGCATCAGAGGACGAACAGGACGACGAGCGCGACAACCGCGCCGACCGCGCCGACGACCCCCGCCCACAGCCCGATTCTCGTCTGGGTGTCGAACGCTGTCTTCCAGCCGGCCCTGCTCAATGTCGTCGAGATCAGTTCCTGCAGCTCACCGGAGTCCAACCGGTAGTCGACGACCTTGCGCAGCCCGTCCGGACCGGGCGCCCAGATTCGTTCGGCACCGACGGACCACACCCGCCCACCTTTCCAGGCTGCTTCTCCGGTGATGCGAGGCACCGAACGGCCGTCGGGTCCGCCCACCCATTCGAACTCGGTCAGATCATCTGACCGCGCCGCCTTCGCCGGTCCGATCGGCGTGAGCGTGATCGAGTAGGCCTTGCGCAGGCCGTGCCGCTGCAGCAGTGCCCACCACTGCGCGTCAGCCAGGTCGACCCGGACGGTGATCGAGTCGCCCTCCCGATCCACCGCGTACGGCGTGCCCACGGTGCGCCGAACGAGGTCACCCACCACCTCGTCGAACGTCCACGGCCGGCCGGTGTCCGCGGCCGCGCCCGGATCCTCCGGAACCGGTTCGGCAACTCCGACACCTGGCGCCACCGATGACACCGGTCGTCGCCGCAGCCCCAGCATCAGGATCACCGCGCCGAGTCCACCGAACAGCAAGCCGATGCCGAGCCCGACATACCGCATTACCCGCTGACCACCCTCGACGGTCGTGGCCCACACCGCGTCGCGAGGTTGGCCAGGTGGGAACGCCACCACAACCACCTCGCCGGCCGCGTAGTCGCCGTACCGCACACCGCCGATGTCGTCCACCCGCACGGTCCGCCCATCCGCCACGAACTCGACGTCGTAACTGGTTCTGGTGGTGGGCTCGCCCGACGAGTTGCGGGAGATGTCGACGTCGACCTCGACGACGGTCGCATCAGCCCGTGCGGTGTAGGACGAGTAGTCCTGTGATCCGACCAGCACGAAGACTGTGCCCAGGATCAACCCGACCACCGCGAAGATCGAGCCGACGAGGATCATCAACCGGTTGCGCTGGCCGGACACGCACGCACAGTGGCGGCTCAGCGACCACCCCCCGGCGATGCGCGATCGATGGATCTGGAGGTCGGCGAAGGCGACGGATCGTGACCCACTCGGCGGCAAGCTCGGCGGCGGGCCGCTGCCTACGATGCCGGTGCGACCAGCCCGAGAGGAACGCCGTGGACATCGCCCACCCTCCGACCAACGTGCGCGTCGTGCCCGACCTCGGCGACCAGCTCCTGTTGGTGATCGATCGGCTGGAGGCGCTGCTGGGCAGCCTCGCTGTCTGGGAGATCGAGGACGACGTCGGACTGCCGGCTCCGTTCGCCGATCGGAAGGCGCTGACCGCCCTGCAGACCGTGGGCGGCGTGGTGCGGCCGACCCAGCAACGCGGCGAAGCACACGTGGTGTCCAGCCGGCTGCCTCGTCGTGGCTGGACCGGCTCGCTGCTGCCGCTGCACTTCGTCCCCATTCCTGACGCGGCGCTCGCGACTGCCGTGCAGGTTCTCGCCGTTCAGCGGGCGTACCACGATCTCAACGCAGCCGTCGAGCAGTACACAGCGGTACTGGGCGAGCCCCCCTTGGCACTCGTCAGCAACCTGTCGCGCACCGTCAGCCTGCTCACCCTGCCATGGGACGACGACGTCACGAAGCTGTGGCAATCAGCGTTTGCGCACCCTGACAAGTGCGACACCGAGCTCACCCGCAGCGAGCAGCAAGCCTACGACCGGGTGATCCGCCGCATCGACGACCTCTGGTCCTTCCGACCCGGCGTCGACCAACGACGTTCCTGACACCGGCCGCCGAGGCCCATGGCGAGGGATGGAACAGCGATCGGTCGCTACGTTGATCAGGTGTCTGACCCCGACGACGACGCCGACGCGGTCTTGGAACCACACGGTGCAGCAGCGATCGTGGACGTCTTCGTCTACGTGGTCGTCCTCAACCTCTTCGTGGAGTACCTCCCCCAGGTACTCAGTGAGACCTTCACCCTCTCCCTCCTCACGGCCGTCCTCCTCAAGGGCGTTCTCGAGGTCGTGGTCCTGGCCAAGAACCGAGTCAAGGCGCGCTTCCGCCAAGCATCAACCCGATCGGCAGAGTGGTGGCCGCCCTTCTGCTGTGGTTGGTCGTGTTCGGAAGCAGTTCCTCGTCCTGGAGGTGGTGAACGTCGCCTCCGGCGACCGCGTCAGCCTGGGTGGCTTCTTCTCCGTGACGCTGTTGTGCCTGACCTTGTTGCTGGCACGGGCCGCTGTCCGGCGCCTGCTTGCGCACCCCCACCAGCGCGCACACGGCGAGAGTTGACCCGATACAGCCGCAGCAGCATCGTGCGCTGCGCGATCAATGAAGTCATGTCGCCGTTGCCGAACACAAATGGCGCTGGCGTCGAGCGATGACGGCGAGCAAAATGGACTCATGCCGCGGTGGTTGTGGACCTTGATTGTCCTGATCATCCTCGCTGCCTTTATTCTGCCGAACCCGGCCGGCGCCGGAGCCGCAGTAGGCACCGCCGTCGAGTCCCTGGTGACCTTCTTTCAGAGCATGGTCACGGCAGCGACGACCTAGTCGTCTTGATGATGTCCGATCGCGGCGTGGGTCGTCGAGGAGATCATCGGCGGCCGTGGTCCCCCACAACGGGTGAAGCTTCTTGTGCGGCCTCGACAATTGTTCGGTGGCTTGGCAACGACAATGCGTTACCGAGTAGCGAGCGAATCGGCAGGCGCCCGCGGCGACGGGGGGTGATCAACGTTTGGGCACGAAAACTGTCAAATGCGCAGCTTATGTCCCACTTTCGCTGATCAAGGCGCTGCACCGCAGGCAAGGCCGCAGGTACGTGCCCGTCCGCGAGCCGAGCTGCCGCCGGGCCCACCGGCGCCAGAAATTGCGGGGACCGGGACCCGCTCTCATTGTGGTCGGGTCCGCTCCGCTCGTGTGGTCACGTCCATCGGTCCGATCGAGCTGGTTGGCACGCCGTCGCGTGGCTGTCGTTGCACGTCGATCTTGTCGGGAGCCTCATGTTCCAGCAGGAGCTCGCCCCACTCGGAAGCTTGACCATCTCCGCGCTCGTCGCACTGCTGCCGCTGCTGACGATCTTCGTGCTGCTCGGCGCGCTGCGGTGGAAGGCGCACTGGGCCGGCCTGGCTGCGCTCGCCGTCGCGATCGGCGTCGCGTCCACGGCGTTCGGCATGCCGGTCGGTCTGGCCGTGCTCTCCGCCACCCAGGGTGCGGTCTTCGGTCTCTTCCCGATCATGTGGATCGTCTTCACCGCGATCTGGCTCTACCAGATCACCGTGGTCAGCGGCCGGTTCGAGGACCTTCGCGCGTCGTTCCACCTGATCTCCGACGACCCCCGTGTCCAGGCGATCATCATCGCGTTCTGCTTCGGCGGGTTACTCGAGGCGCTCGCGGGCTTCGGCGCGCCAGTGGCCATCACGGGCGTGATGCTCATGGCGCTGGGGTTCTCCGCGGTCCGGGCGGCCGTCGTCGTCCTGCTGGCGAACACGGCCCCCGTCGCGTTCGGCGCGATCGGCACGCCGATCATCACCGCCGGCACCCTGACCGGGATCCCGTACGCCGAGATCGGCGCCTACGTCGGGCGTCAGACGCCGCTGCTCGCGTTCATCGTGCCGGCGCTGCTCGTGCTGCTCGTCGACGGGAAGCGCGGGCTGCGGCAGACGTGGCCGGTGGCACTGTCGGTCGGCGTCACCTTCGCGGTGGCGCAGTTCGTGGCCGCCAACTACCTGTCGGTGGAGCTGACCGACATCGTCGCCGCGCTGGCCGGCCTGGTCGCCGCTGTCGTGACGCTGCGGGTGTGGACCCCGCGAGGCGGCGAGGAGGCCGCGGACCGGCTCCGCGGCGAGCACGAGGCCGAGCTGGGCGACCCGCGGGACCGCCGCGAGTCCGGCTCGGTCACCGCCGCAGGCGCCGGTAGACAGACCCAGACCCAGCAGCAGGCACTCGCCGAGCACGCCGCGGGCCTCGACCGCGGCCGGGTGCTCATGGCGTTCTTCCCCTACCTGCTGGTGATCGTCGTGTTCTCCGTCGCCAAGCTGTGGCCCGTGGCGTCGCGCTTCCTCACCGGCAGCGACGTCAAGATCCCGTGGCCGGGACTGGACGGGAACGTGCTCAACTCGGCGGGTAAGCCGGTGACCTCCACGGTGTACAACTTCCAGTGGCTGTCGTCTCCTGGCTCGCTCCTGCTGATCTGCGGGTTCATCGTGGCCCTGGTCTACCGCGTGCCGCTCGGGCGGGCACTGCGCGAGCTGGCCGCCACCGCCGTCAAGCTGCGCTGGGCGTTCCTCACGGTCGCGACCGTGCTGGCGCTGGCCTACGTCATGAACCTGTCCGGCCAGACGATCACCATCGGCACGTGGATCGCCGGCACGGGCGCGGCGTTCGCGTTCCTCTCGCCGATCCTCGGCTGGCTGGGTACCGCAGTCACCGGCTCCGACACCTCGGCCAACGCCCTGTTCGCCACTCTGCAGCAGACCGCTGCCGAGAAGGCCGGGCTCGACCCGACGCTGCTGGTGGCGGCGAACACCTCCGGCGGCGTGGTCGGCAAGATGATCAGCCCGCAGAACCTGACGATCGCCGCCACCGCCGTCGGCATCGTCGGGCGCGAGTCCGACCTGTTCCGCAAGACGATCTTCTGGAGCGTCGGGCTGCTCGCGGTGCTGTGCGTGCTGATCGGCCTGCAGTCCACACCGGTCCTGTCCTGGATGCTGCCATGAGCCGGTAGGGCGGCGAGGACGTCAGTCGACGCGTTCCCACCACAAGAAGAAGAAGGCCCGATGAAGGTCGCCCTGTTCGTCACGTGTTTCAACGACACGATGTTCCCGGAGTCGGCCAAGGCGACCGTGGAGCTGCTCGAGAGGTTGGGGGT
>JAQSWV010000009.1 GCA_029266455.1 Nocardioidaceae bacterium | reverse complement strand
CGAGCTGGACGACCCGGCGCTGCGCCCCGACGGCTTCTCGCTGCGGACCGTGCTCGACCGGGTGACCGAACGCGGCGACCCCTTCCGCAGTGTTCTCGGACAGGGGCAGACGCTGCCGCCGCTGCGTTAGGCCTGAACCGGACCCGGTCCCTTGAACATGTTGGTTGACTATCACGCGGCTTGCTCCTGGGTGGCAAGCCACTGTTGGTAGGTCTCTTTCGGGGTGCGGTGGCCGAGGCGTTCGATCAGCCACTGGGTGTTGTAGAGCTCGACGAAGGCGGCAACGGCTTGCCGCAGCTCGTCGACGTTGCGGTAGGTCCTGGCCCACAGGCACTGTTCCTTGAGGGTCTTGATCCACCGCTCGGCGCAACCGTTGCACTCCGGCTCGCCGGGGAAGGCCGGGGAGTCGGTGATGCCGAGCCAGGTCAACGAGCCGGTGAAGTGGTGCGAGCGGTACTGCGACCCCCAGTCGTGGCGGACCTCGAGGCCGCGGGCCACATCGGCGGCGAGGGCACCGTGCCGGTCGATGACGGCGTCATAGAGCGGCTGCAGGGCAGCGAACCGGTCACCGACCTTGGCCACGTGCGCCCACGCTTCGCAGGTGTAGTGGTCGACCAGGTCGAAGACCCAGACCCAGCCGTCCTCGATGGTCCAGGCCATGGTGCCATCGGTGCCCCACCGGAGGTCGGGGGCGTCGGTGACGATCCGCCCCTCGTGCAACCTGGGTCGGCGGCGCCGATGTGCGCGTTGCGGAGCAAGCAGCCCCTCGCGGCGCAGCAGACGCAACACCCGCTTGCCAGACACCCGCACACTGTGTTCGCGGCGCAGCCGGGCCCGGATCTTGCGGTACCCCTCGCCGGCGAACGGCGACGATCTGATCACGGTGCGGATCAAGCCCACCAGGTCGTCGTCGCCGATCGCGCCGACCGGGCCGGGACGGTCGCCGACCTGCCCGTCGGTGACGAGCTGAAGATGCCGGCGCCGGTAGTGGGCGGTCGAGCGAGGCGCGTCCAGTACCCGGCAGACCCGCGCCAACGGTGCACCCAACAAGGTGCTCACCTCGGACGCTTCGCCGGCGGGATCTCGAGCCCCCTTTTTCGCGCCGCAGCGCGCAAAATATCGTTGTCCAAGGTCAGCTCCCCGACCTTGCGTTCGGCCTCCCGCAGCCGGCGCCGCTGCTCAGCGCTCATCCCGTCCTCGGCCGGGGTCCTGCCCTTCAGCCCGACCTTTCCCGCGGCGAGGAACTCATCGCGCCACGCCGCCAGCCGGTGCGCCTCCACCCGAAGCTCCCGCGACAACTCGTCCAACGACTCACCGCGCAGCAGCCGCAGCACCGCATCGGTCTTCTTGTTCGCCGACCACCGCAGCTCCCGACGCTGATCGGCACCCTCTTCGGTCATGACGGCCATGGTCACCCTTCACTGTCAGGTGTCCAAGAACCCCGGGTGCGGTGGACTCCGTAGGTGAAGGCTATCCCGGTTGGTTGCAGGGTTCGTGTCGAGGCGGGTGGCGAGTCGCTGATCTCCTCGGGCGGGGCGGCGTTGCTGCTGCAGACCGCTCTCGTCAGCGGACTGGCCGAGGACTTGTCGGCGGCGTTGTCGCCGTGGCGGAGGGAACGCTCGGTCCACGATCCCGGCAAGGCGTTGCTGGATCTGGTGGTGGCGGTCGCGCTGGGCGGTGACTGCCTGGCCGACCTCGCGGTGGTCCGGGCGCAGCCGGAGTTGTTCGGGGCGGTGGCTTCCGACCCGACGATGAGCCGGCTCGTCGAGGCGCTGGCTGCCGATTCCGAGGCCGCGATCGCGGCGATCCGTGCCGCTCGTGCGGTTGCTCGGGATCGTGCGTGGTCGCATTACCTGCCCTTCGTCGGGGACGGGCCCGTCGTGGTGGACCTGGACGCGACCCTGGTCGGCGCTCATTCGGAGAAGGAGGGCGCGACGCCGAACTTCAAGCGTGGGTTCGGGTTCCACCCGGTGCTCGCGTTCGTCGACCACGGCGCCGGGGGCACCGGGGAGCCGCTGGCCGCGCTGCTGCGACCGGGCAAAGCCAACGCCAACGACGCCGCGGACCAGATCGCGGTCCTCGACGCTGCGCTGGCCCAGCTTCCCGAGCACCTACGTGCCCGGGTGCTGGTCCGCGGCGACACCGGCTCGGGGGTGCAGGCGTTCCTCTGGCACGTGCACAATCTGGGCCTGCAGTACTCGGTCGGCGTCTACGGCCGCCAGCCTGTCCTAGACGCGCTCGAGGCGCTGCCGAAACAGGCATGGCGCCGGGCGCTGGACGCCGACGGCCGGCCCCGTGAGGGCGCCCAGGTCGCCGAGCTCACCGGGTGGCTGCCGGCCACCTTCAAGGGCTGGCCACCCGGGATGCGGGTGATCGCCCGCCGGGAGCGTCCCCATCCCGGCGCGCAGCTGCGGATCACCGACCACGAGGGCTGGCGGATCACCGTGTTCGCCACCAACACCAAGGGCGGCCGGCTGGCCGACCTGGAGGTCCGCCACCGGCTGCGCGCCCGCGCCGAGGACCGGATCCGCGGCATGAAGGACACCGGGATGACGAACCTGCCGCTGCAAGCATTCGACAAGAACCAGATCTGGCTCGAGATCGCCCAGCTCGCCTACGAGCTGCTCACCTGGACCCAGCTACTGGCCTGGCACCAGCAGCCCGCCCGGGTCTGGGAACCCAAGCGGCTGCGGCTACGCCTGCTCAGCATCGCCGGCCGCGTCATCACCACCGGACGGCGCCGCATCCTGCGCCTATCGCGCCGATGGCCCTGGGCCGACCTGGTCACCGGCGGCCACACCCGACTCACAGCGATCACCTGAACACCGCCACCAGACCCCCACGACCCAGGAACCTCGGAGAACCGGCAACACCAGCGCCGGAACTGCCACACGCCCGAAGCGTCGCCACCCACAACGATGCGCGCGGCCGCGCAACTACGCGGACTCACGAAAGATCGAGGCTAATTGAGCTGGGGACCGGGCATCGCGTGACCAGATGGGGCTACAATAGCCCCCACCGACAGCCGCCCCACCTCTCAGTGGTGACGCCGTTACGTCGGCTCGGCTCCGCGGACCGCGAGGTGCACCAGTGCGCGCAGTAACGGCCGGGCGATGGCCAGTCCTACGGAGGTTCGTGGGTCTCCGAGCAGCTCGAGTAGCCACTGGCCGCCCTGGACGTCGCTGTCGCCTGCAGCCAGCGCCGAGACGGCGCCCGTGCGCGCCAAGAAAGCGCGTTCGAGACGGTCGCCCTCGGTGAGGCTTGCGTAGTACGAGCCGCCCGCCAGCGCTTGGGCGGTGGCGGGATAGTCCTCGGGCCGGAATGCAGCCCCGGAGGCCAAGTCCATCTGTGCCAGGTCGCCGCGCGAGTCCTGCCGGACTACGCGGCCGAGTACGTCGACCAACATGTCGCCGTCGCAGCGGCTGACCAACCATGATGCGACGCTGAACGCCTCGGCAATGGCGTCCGCGACGATCATCAGTCTCCACTCGGCCGAGCGATCGGTGCTGCCGTTGAGCTGGTCGAGTATCTGGTCGGCCAGGCCGTCGGCTCCCTGGGGGTACAGCACTGCCACAGGCTCAACTGATGGCGTCACCTTGTCGGAGGACACGTGACGCATCTGCTTGTGGCGGTACTGTGCAGCGTCGGCCAGTCGCATAAGCGCGCGAACCGCGGTGGCGGGCGAGGTGGAGCCCGCCGGGCGGGTCGTCGTGGTGGCTGCACCCACCGCGATCCCCGACCCGTGCGGCAACCGAGTGTCGGCCAATCGGGCCACGGCCTCCTGCACCTGTCCTGCGGCGGCTCCGTCGGTGAGAAGGACGAACTCGTCCCCGCCGATCCGCGCGGCCATGGCCTCAGGCAGTTGACCGGCGATAGCGCTCAGCTGTTGTGCCACCAGCCGGATCAGCGCATCGCCGGCGGTGTGACCGTACGCGTCATTGATCTGTTTGAGCCCGTTGACGTCACACAGCACGATCGAGACTGGAGCGAACGGCTCAGCTGTGCTTAGCCGCTGCTCGAGCCAGTCGTCGGCGGCCCGACGGTTGCCGATGCCGGTCAGTGCGTCGCTGTACGCGAGCCGGGACAAGTCGGCCAGCAGCTCGAGGCGGGCCAGACCAGACGAGAGAAGTCCTACCAGGGTGAGCCCGGTGGCCAGGTCCCCGGAGCCGAACGGGTTCCCGCCCGCCCGAGTGACATAGACCTCACCCCAGACATGATCGGCAACGCGCACACCGAACCCGGCGGAGTGTCGCTTGCCCAGCTGCCGGAGCAGCTCGGCGTCGGCGGGGTCGGCAGCCGGATCATCGACCGACTCCACCCAGCTGTCGACGCCACCAGCGATCAGACTTCGGATCCGTGGGTACTCGTGCAGCGCATAGGTTTCGTCGGCGGGAGCCTCCTGCTCCCAGTCGGCCAGGTCACCGAGGTTGCGCAGCACCCGCACCCGACCGTACGCCGGCTCGAGACGGCTGATCGATGCTGAGTCGGCGCCGAGCAGCAACAGCGCCGCCTCGGCGCTCCTGTCGACCAGTTCGCTCACCGAGTCGGCAGTAGCCACCACCCGCGCGAAGTCGCGCAGACTTAGCAGTCGATCGATCGGATCTCGCACTAGTGTCGCCCCCCCGGACGGCCGAACAGATGAGGTCGCCGACCGCGGCACGTCAACTCGCAGTATTGACGGTTGGCCCGGCACACCCAGGAGATCGGCCTCAGAACCGACCGATCAGCGACTCGCTGCACCCGTTCGTCGTTGACGTCGCCAAGGAAGCGAGTCCCTGTGCCGGTGCACCCTGTTCTTCAGAGTGCTTGACCAAACCGTGTCGGTCCATGATCGACACCCATGAGGGGTGCTAGTGCCTCCAGGCGCCCACGACCGACACGCTTGCCCGCTTCCACCACCCGGCCCCGGTCTCCCGTCAGCCGCTCCACGCAGCCGGGACGGAAGCGGCGGTGTCCTCCAGGGGTGACGACGCTCGTCAGCTTGCCGGTAGGCGCCCACCGCTTGACGGTCGTGTCATCAACGCCAAGGACGGCGGAGGCGTCGCTGTTGGTCAGCAGGCGCTCACCATCGTCGGCCGTCACCCGTGGAGCCTGTCAGCCAGCCTCCACTGGCGCCACTAACTAAGTGCTCACACTCGCCTTCGGCGGACTGCGTTTCGGCGAAGCCACCGCCCTGCGACGCTGCGACGTCCGCACCGACGACTCCATGATCGCGGTCGAACGCTCCGTCCGCCATCTCGACGGACGCTGGGTCATAGGACCGCCGAAGACTGACGCCGGTCGGCGCACCGTCGCCTTGCCGGGCTTCATCGCTGCCGCCGTTGCAGACCACCTCGACACCCACGTGACGGCGACGACGCCCTCGTTTTCGGCACCCGGTCAGGCAGATTCGTGGCCCGATCGAACTTCTCGCTGACGTTCCACCGAGCCGTGCAGGCATGCGACCTACCGCCCGTGCGGGTTCATGAGCTGCGCCACACCGGCGCCACTCTCGCCGCCGCCACCGGAGCCAGTACGGCAGAGCTGATGCGCCGCTTCGGACACTCTTCGCCCGCCGCCGCGCTCGTCTACCAGCACCCGGCCGTGGACCGCGACCAGGAGATTGCGCGGATGCTCAACGCTCTCGCCAGCGGTGGCGATGTTGTGCCGATCGGTCATCGCCTGAACCGGCCAGCTGACCCATCGTCAGGTACCAAACGTCACTGCTAGCACTACCAGACCGAGGACTCTCCGCCTCAACAAGCCGTTGCCGCGCCCGCAGTGCAACCACTACCGGATCAGCTGGACACGAAGGGGGAGGTCCAGCTCCGTCCAGCCGCGATCAGCCGTGAGCACCTCGGGCGGCTCGGTGCGGACGGTCAACGCCAGGCAGCATCGATCGCCGAGGGAAAGTTCTCGACCGCCGTGAATGCCGCGCAGCGCTCCGGCGAGTTCGGCATCGGCCGCGCTAACCGGCTCGACATGGACGCCCGCGGCTTGCAGCAGTTCGCGAACGCGGCGAATGTCGACGTCTGCGTCAATAAGCTTGCCGACGACCTCTGCGAGGTTCGCCGCGCCAAGCACTGCGCCGTCGATCTGCGCAGCGACCAGGTCATGACCAGGCTCATTGTGAATGAGCGCGAGCACGGCCGACGCATCGAGCACCGTCATTCATGCGCCGCCGCTGCTCGGCGCTCCTCCAGCAGTTCGTCGACGAACGATCGCGTCCGCGGGACGTCGCAGGCAAGGTCCCGTAGTTCGGCAAGCGCGTCAGCTTGTCGCTCAAGCACGAGCCGGGACCCACGAGCGGACAGGTGAAATCGATCTCCCGGCTCGAGCCCTAGTGCGGCACGGATCTCAGCCGGGATCACGAGCCGACCCTGTTGACCAAGCACGAGTGTGGCATCCATAGGTCAAGTGTGCCACAACTCGCCGCGCTGTGGCACGCGACCACAGGTCGCAACCCCGCTGGTCCGCCCGGCCGCCCAGCACCCAGCCGTGGAGTTCTGCGAGAGCAGTTCGTCCTGCCCGCCGGACTCCCTGTGGAGTGGCTACGGATTCGGGTAGGTCACGTAGAGGTCATAAGCGGCCTCCACGACGACGTGAATCGTGTCCTGAGCTGGCACGATGCCGCGCAACGCCACCAGCCTTCCAAGCTGGTCATGCCGGTTCGATCCCGGTCACCCGCTCCAGGTCAGACGCGGTTCACGGGTGTGGTGGACGGTTGTGCTCCTGCCCCGGCGAGAGCTGCCGGCCACTGAGACCTCTCGAACGCGGGTGCGTACATGATCACCGCAAACTCCGGCTAGGCAGATCAGAGCACCCGCGACGTCGTACGCATCGGGGCGAAACCCGTCGTGGACCATCCCCCAGGCCAGCGATCCCGCAACGAAGACGCCGCCGCAGGCCACCAGGATCAGCTGTCCCGACGGACTCGTGAACTGTGGCCGTTCGACCGCCCGCTCCCCGGGGCACTCGGCGCCCTGCTTTCCTGTTTGACCCTTCTGCCACCACCATCGACCCCGCCGGCGCCACGGCAAGGCCGGTCCGGCAGCAGCCACCCCGGGTCTGTTCACCCAGTGTTCGCTTGCCTCTCGGAGCGTTCGTGGGCACGATTCATGCTGCGATGACTATTCAGGCTGACGTGAATCCCACCGACCGCCTCGACCCGGTGTTGCTGCGGCTGTTCGCCGACCCGCTGCGCGCCGAGCTGGTGTCTCGGTTGGCTGCGAGTGAGCTGTGCACATGCCACCTGGCCGACGACACCGGTGCGCTGCCTAGCGCGGTGTCGAACCACCTGCGACGGCTGCGCGAGGCCGGTGTCGTGGAGACCGAGCGACGCGGCCGTTACACCTACTACCGGCTCCGGCCAGACGTCTTGGAAGCGTTGGCGGCCCAGTTCGCGGATCTGGCGCGAGTCGCCCGGTCGGCGAGCCATCAGCCCTGTCGATGACCGTGATCTATGTCGGATGCTCCGCAGCTGCCACGGCGTGTCCCCATCATGAGGAGGAAGCATGACCGAGCCAGGCGCGAGGGCCGATCTCGACACCGACCGGAGCTTGGTCCTCCAGCGCGCCGCTGAGTCCTTGCACCGTACGTTCGCAAACACGTTCGGGCCGGAGACGATCGAGCGATTCCTGTACTCGTCGTACGACCAGTTCGCCGCCACCGCCACCATTCCCACCTACCTGCCACTTCTCGCCGAGCGGTTCGCCAAGCAGCGGCTCAACGCGCTGGCCAAGGTGGAGGGCAAGGCCTCGTCAGGCATACCCACGGTGCTGTTCCTGTGCACCCACAACGCAGGGCGTTCGCAGATGGCTCTCGGCTTCTTCCACCACCTCGCCGGAGAGCGGGCGGTCGGCTGGTCCGGAGGCTCCGAGCCCGGAATGGAGCTCAACCCAGCAGCCGTGGCTGCGATGACCGAGCGCGGGATCGACATCACCCAGGAGTTCCCCAAACCGTGGACCGACGAGATCGTCCAGGCCGCAGATGTCGTCATCACGATGGGCTGCGGAGACGCCTGCCCGATCTTCCCCGGCAAGCGGTACGAGGACTGGGCCCTCGACGACCCGGCCGGGCAAGGCCTCGACGACGTCCGACCGATCCGGGACGAGATCCAACGCCGGGTCCTGCACCTCCTCGACGAACTCGGCGTCCAGGCCCGATGACGAACCGATCTACGACCCCCGACATGGTCGGCTCTCGCTGAGGTGTGTGCACAGACGACCGTCGTAGGCCCCAAGGTGACCGGTCCATCCGTCCCAGGCGGCTGGCGCCGCCGCTGACTGCTACGCCCGCAAGATCTTGTCCATCGACTTGCCCTTCGCGAGTTCGTCGACCAGCTTGTCCAGATAGCGGATCTTCTGCATGAGCGGATCGTCCACGTCTTCGACACGCACCCCACACACCACGCCCGTGATCAGCGACGCCTGCGAATTGAGCCGTGCATCGGCGAAGAAGTCCGCGAAGGTCGTCCCGGCTGCCAAGTGATCCTTCAACGCTGATTCATCGAAGCCGGTCAGCCACTCGATCACACGATCCAGCTCGGCTTTCGTGCGCCCCTTCTTCTCCACCTTGGTCACGTAGTGCGGATAGACCGACGAGACGCTGGTCGTGAAGATCCGGCTCATCTCGTGAGGGTAGGGCTTGACGCCCACGGAGGGACCATCGGAGAGGAGGCCGGCCTCACCTACCCGGTCGCGGCGGTCGACATGTTGTTCACCGACCGCGACCACTGCGTGAGCTCGTCAAGGACTGCCGCGGCCTGGCGGTCTGGTCCCGTTCGGTCTCTAGCGCACCCCCGCTGTCGAACGCCGAGTAGAGCGCGGAGGTGCCCGCTGCCATGCGCGCATGGGGAGCCTTCCTGCGTGCGCACGCCGACCTGGTCGGGCAGATGGACGCCACCTTGCGCGCTCGGGTGTGCATCCCGCTGCAGTGGTACGACGTGCTGGCACAGATCGCAGCCGCCGGAGGGCCCACGACGATGCGGGAGCTGTTCGCCAGCCGGATGGACGACCGGGAGGCGGACGTCCGGCTCGACATCCTGCGGCGACTGCGGCGCGACCCGGTGCAGGATTGACGCCACCCGATGCCGCGTAAGCGCGGAGAAGGCATCGTCGGGCACGCCGTAGGCCTGCGGAAGCCGCTGTCTGCGGGAGACTTCCTCATGGTGTACGACAAAGAGCTGGCGGACCGAGTTCGAGAGGTTCTGCAGAGCGCACCCGGTGTGACGGAAAAGCGCATGTTCGGTGGGCTCGCGTTCCTGGTACACGGGAACCTGGCCGTGAGTGCGAGCAGCCAAGGTGGTCTGCTGCTGCGGGTCGGCCCTGCCAAGGGCGAGTCGCTGCTCGCCGAGCCGCACGTGCGCCGTTTCCAGATGCGCGGTCGGGAGATGGCGGGCTGGCTCCGCGTTTACGCTGCGGCTCTGGAGAGCGACGAGGAACTTCGACGCTGGGTGGACCACGGCATCACCTACGCGAGATCACTGCCACCCAAGTGACCCCTTCCCATTAGCGCAACGCCATCAGGATCATGCGGTCACTGATGCCGCGCTTCACCGCGGGTCAGGGGACCAGGACGAGCTTCCCACGGAGGTGGCCGCTCTGGCTGATGCGGAAGGCCTCGTCGGCGCGGTCGAAGGGGAACGTCTGGACCTTGAGCACCAGACGGTTGTCGGCCAGCAGCTCACCGACCTGCGCGAGCGCCGCCATGGGCTGCATGTCCGCAGCGCCGCTGGTCACGCGCACTCCCGTGTCGCCGGCCGCGAAGTTGGCGATGGTCACGACCTTTGACGGCTGAGGTGCCAGGCTGATCAGGTCCTCCACCGGGGTCTTGCCGACGACGTCGAGAACAGCACTGACCGCTCCGCGGGCAGCGGCGCGCACGCGGTCGACCACGCCCTTGCCGTAGAGCACGGGCACGGCCCCGACCTCCCGCAGGTAGTCCTGGTTGGACTCCCCCGCGGAGGCTATGACCGTCGCACCTCGAGCGACCGCCATCTGTACCGCAACCGATCCCACTCCACCCGCCCCACCGTCGATGAACACCGTGTCACCGGACGCGACGTCCAGCAGCCGGAGCACGCGTTCGCTGGTCTCGCCGGTCACGGCGGCCGCAGCGGCCACCGCCCAGTCGACGGACGGCGGCTTTGCTGCCCACGAGCTGAGCACGGCGTACTCAGCGTGCGTGTTCTGACCAAGACCCCAGACGTCGTCCCCTGCGGAGACGCCGGTGACATTCTCGCCGACCTCATCCACCACGCCGGCGGCGTCATACCCGAGGTAACCCGTCCCGCTCATGGGCTTGCCCCCGGCCATCGCTCCCGAGAACCGCTTCCAGTCGATCGGGTTCACGCTGGCGGCACGCACCGCAACCCGGATCTGCCCCGGGCGTGCGTGCGGATCCTCGGCCTCGCCCCACTCGATGACATCCGGCCCCCCATACCTGGTGAACTGCAGTGCTCGCATACACTCGTCCTTTCGACCTGGTGGTCGGCCGCCGCTCTGGGAGGCAGGAACCAGGAGCGGCGCACGTGTCAGGTCCCAGCATGGGCGCGCCGACTGCTATTCCCTGTCGGCGGCGACCGCGCCGCCGTGAACTCTCTTCGGCTCGAGCAGCGGTCCACCATGGATGGCCGAGGTATGCGGTGCCGTGCCATTTCCATACATTTCGTGCCATCGGAATGGCCCACAAATCAAAAGGTGGCCTGTCGCCGGTCGTTATCTGAAGGATTTCTTTGTCGATTCGACTAGCGTGCTGGCATGGAGCAGGTCGCGCCGGTTCCTGAAGCCATTCTTTGGGTCGCCGAGTTGGATTACCTCGCCACCAGCGATGTGCAGCTGCGTTCTGCCCAGTTCGCCATCAGAACCGCCGAACGCGCACAATGTCTGGCCAAGGCAGCGGACACGGACCCCGTCGACGAGCTGCTCGACGCCCGCGGCAAGGTCGGTACCGCCGAGGCTCGCGGCGTTCTCGAATGCGCCATCCGCTACATCCGCGCTGACCAGAGCTTGGATCGAGAGCTCTTCCGTTGCCACCGATGAACCAGTTCCAGGGGGTCCTGTCGAGCCAGGACCTCGCGGAGTCGCCGAGTGGCACCGTGCTGTTCGCCGCACGAGATGCCCCTTGACGAGGGTCACCGCGAGGCACCTTGCATCGAAGACCGTGGTGCGACACGGTAGCGCCGACGCTCGGGCCAGTCGGGCGCAGACCTCTCGATGATGGAGGCCTCGTGGAAGCGATAGAACCCGCGTATGGAGCAACCACCCTGCTGCTGATCGCCGCAGCAGCCGTCGCACTGCTGCTGTTCCTCATCATGAAAGTCAGGATGCACGCGTTCGTGGCCCTGGTGCTGGTGAGCGTGCTGACTGCCCTCGCTGCGGGCATTCCCATCGGCGACATTCCCGACGCCCTCATCTACGGCTTCGCCGACACGATCGGCGCCGTCGCACTCTTGGTCGGGTTCGGCGTGATGATCGGCCGGCTGCTGGAGGTCACCGGTGGCGCGCAGGTTCTGGCCGACACACTCATCGGACGGTTCGGTGAGAAGCGGGCGCCGTTCGCGCTCGGGGTCGCGGCCCTGTTGTTCGGGTTCCCCATCTTCTTCGACGCCGGCCTGGTCGTGTTCCTGCCGATCATCCTGACGGTCGCACGCCGGTTCGGCGGTTCGCTGCTGCTCTACGCGCTGCCCGCAGCCGGCGCATTCGCGGCCATGCACGCGATCGTGCCCCCGCACCCGGGACCGGTCGCCGCAGCCGAGGTGCTCAACGCCGACATCGGGCTGACGCTGATCCTCGGTATCCCGGTTGCGGTCGTGTCCTGGTATATCGGCGTCATGCTCGTGTCGCGCGTCCTCGCGCGCCGCATCCACGTGGACATCCCGGACGCGCTGTTCGGCAGCCAGAACGGTGGAGCCGACGACGAGACGGACGGGGGTGGCGGGGCCAGCACGAAGACCCGCACCACTCCGGCGTTCGGCACAGTTCTGGGGCTGCTGCTGCTCCCCTTGGTCCTCATCTCGTTCAACACGGTGCTGGCCACCTTGATCACCGCGGGCGTCATCGAGGAGGGTGCCGGCTGGGCAGAGTTCCTGATGCTGCTGGGCGACACCACGGTCGCGCTGCTGATCACCGTTCTCGCCGCCATCTTCCTGCTGGGCACCCGGGGCCGCTCGATGAGCGACGTGCAGACGATCCTCGACCAGGCCCTCGGCCCGATCTGCTCGATCATCCTCATTACCGGCGCCGGCGGCATGTTCGGCGGTGTCCTGGAGCTCAGTGGTATCGGGGATGCGCTGAGCGACTCGTTGTCGGACCTCGGGATGTCTCTGATTCTGCAGGCGTTCCTGATCTCCAGTCTGCTCCGCGTGGCCCAGGGATCGGCGACCGTGGCCCTGACGACGGCATCAGGTCTGATTGCACCGGCGGCGGCTGCCGCGAATCTCGGCGACTTCCAGCTGGCGATGCTGGTCTTCGCCATCGCAGCCGGCGCCACCGTCCTCTCCCACGTCAACGACTCAGGATTCTGGCTGGTCAGCCGGTTCTTCGGCATGGACGAGAAGACCACGCTGAAGACCTGGACCGTGATGGAGACCACGCTGGGACTGACGGCATTCGCCATCGCCGCGGCCCTGTGGGCGGTGGCCTCCTGAGCCCGCCGGTGCTCTCACCGTCGCGAGCCGTGCAGGCCTGCATCTTGTGCGGGCGCGATGGAGGTCAGGAGATGGCGACGCTGATGTCGCCACCTCCGCGTGCCTTGCTCTGATACAGCGCCCGGTCGGCGCGGAGCAAGATCTCCTCGGGGTCACTGCCCGGGCCGGCTGCCACGCCGATGCTGATCGTGACGTCGAGTCCAGTGGCCAGCCTGGCCCAGTCGACAAGAGCCAGGCGTGCCATCGTGTCGGCGGCCCTGGCTCGGGCGGACGCGGCATCCACTCGGTCCAGTAAGACGACGAACTCGTCGCCGCCCAGGCGGGCGACGAGGTCTCCAGGCCGGATGCCGGTCGAGAGGACGCTGGAGACGAGCACCAGCACCGAGTCGCCCACGGTATGCCCGAACGTGTCGTTGACGGCCTTGAAAGCGTCGACGTCCACCAGCAGCGCCGCGATCGTCGAGCCGCGTGAGCGGATGCGCTGGGCATGTCGGGTGTATCCCCGCCGGTTCGCCAGTCCGGTCAGCTCGTCGACGTGCGCCTGATGCGCGTGCTCGTCACGCTCCACGCGGAGTTGCTCGGTCTCCAGACCGGCACGAGCCGCGGACAGCAGCTGTTGCCGGGCATCCCAGCGGCGGCGCGCGCTCCAGTCCCCGTACGCCAGCTCGGGCCCGATGCCTGGCGATCCACCGGCGACGCCGGCCTGCGCAGCCAGCCGCAACGTGAGGGCGATGACGGGGGGGCCGACCTCGTTCCCGAGGAGCGTCATGGCGGTCGCGGTCTGTTCGGCGACCTGGGCCCAGTCGCCCTCCTGGGCAGCGTGCAGCGCGTCTGCAAGCCGGAGCATCCCGTGCTCGGGAAGCTCTCCGGGGTGTTGGGCGACCGTGAGCTGGTGGTCGAGTGCCGCCGACGCCTCGCGAGGCGACTCGTCCAGCAGGCGCGCGAGCAGGTGCCGGGCCACCCGCTCCTCGACCCCGAAGCCGTCGCTGGCCAGGTCGGACCATGTGGAGGCCGCCGCCGACCGGCGACCCAGCAGGCGAAGCGCGTCGAACTCACCGATCTCCCGCAGCCCGCATGCCTGGTGCACCCTCACCACGGTCTGGTTCAGGCGCAGGGCCCCTTCGAGGAGGGGCTCCTCGCAGTCGGGCAGAGTCGCGGCAGCACACGCGTACATCTGTTCCTCGAGCTCCCACAGCTCGCGCTGGCGATACGCGAGTCCGCAGTCGATGAAGGCGGTACCACGCTCCAGTGCCCCGCCGCCGCCAGCCCGCAGCAGGGCCACCGCCCTGGCCAGGTCGCGGTTCGCGCGCTCGCGGACCGTCGCGGAGCTGGATTCGTACTGGTACTCCGCACGGCTCGCCAGCGCGGCCGCCAGCATCACCGGGTCACCGTCACGCTCGGCACGTTCGTACAACCGTTGAATGGTGGTGCCGGGGTCGGCGTCACGCCGGACCCACACCCGGACGAGGTCGGCATAGAGAAGCACCCGAACGACCTCTGACCAGCCGTTCTTCTCAGCCGACTCCAGACTGGCTTGGACCTCGGCCTCATAGTCGCCGGTCTGGACACGCTGCACGAGCCGGTGCGCATCGAGCCGAGCGGTGTTCCGCCCCTGCTGATCCGCCCCGCCGATGCGAGCGCGCGAGGGCGGCAACCTGTCCGTCAACATCGTCGAGCCCCCTGACCTCCATCGCGCGGGAGGTCTCCAGCGTGCCCGCTGGTGACGGCGCAGCGCCGTGACAGTCCCCGTCACTCATCCGTCCGGTGCGCATACCGGGCCGTTAGGCCCACCGGCGCACCCGCCACCACCGCCGCTTCTCGGTGGTCGAGGACGTGTCGCTGACGCCCGGCTCGCGTCCGACTACCTGGGCCTGGTGCTGGGCCCGGCGTTCGGCTCGGCGCTGAGCCCGGCGCTCCTGCCAGGCGGTCACCTCACGCTCGACATCGCGCAGCGGCGTGATCACCGGCGGCCCCCCGAGCAGCTGCCGGCGCGCCTCCACGATCCGGGCGTTGAAGTCCTCGACGAGCCGGCGCACGGCCTTCGCGGTGGTCTCACGGTCGAGGCGCGCGTCGAGCTCGGCGTCCTCCTTCCGCAGCGCCAGTGCCGGAGGCCCGACACCCGTGATCTTCTCCCGCTCGATCAAGCCCTTGACCCACCATTCCGGGTCATGCGTGCCACCCAGGCCCTGGAGCGGCTTGCCGGCTCCAGGGAGGTTGTCGAAGTCGCCCCTCGCCATGGCCTGACGTACCTGCAGATCAGCCCATTTGGCCTGGTTCTCCGCCCGCCGCCGGCGGGCCGCCGCCATCACGTCGTCGTCCTGCTCGTCCCCCGGGGCTGACGGGTCGGGCGCCTGCCGGCTCGCCGCCGTGTCCGCCGCCCGGCGCAGCCGGCGCTCCACGTCGGGGCTCCGTCTCCGCTCACTCATCCTGCGCGTCACTCCTCGCATGGAACACGTAGGCCCATGATGCAGGCTGTGGTCATTGCACTACTGCAGACATCGAGGTGGGATTCTCGTCCCGAGAGGCTCTGCTGCGTCCGGTCACCGCGCGGCTCGAGACCAGCGATGTGACCGGATCGGCCTACAGTTTGGCGAGCCCCGGTCTGTCAGGCCTTGCCTGCGCCGTCAGCCTCCCCGTGGCGAGCGCGAAGCTCGGCCCCGTCGGGTCCGGCGTCGCCGGGCTCGTCGGATGAGGGCCGACCAACGAAGGTCTCGCTCGGCGTCGTCCCCGTCGTGCTGTTGCTGTCCGCGGCGTCTGAGTCCGGCACCCCACCTGTCGCCCGGGAGCGGGCCACCGCCGAGTCCACCGGGGTGTCCGCGGGGGCGTCGTCCTCCACCGCCTGGCCCGGGCGTTCCCCCCGCAGCCGGTCGCCGATCCATGTCACCAGCGACATGTCGTGTGCCCCTTCGCTCCCCGCGGTCGATCCCGCTGCTTCCCATCGTCCGCGGCATCGCTCAGATTGCAAGCCGACCGGCAGGACCGCGGGGGCCGACTCGGCGCTGGCGACGTCGCGGTGGTAGGACCCATGGTCATGGCCGGTGGGCGTCGCGGCGGGTCCAAGGATCACCTGGCCCGGTACCGCGGGAAGCGTGACTTCGCGAGGACTCCCGAGCCCGCCGGGTCCGCAGCCGAGCCCCCCGCCGCACGGGACCTCCGGTTCGTCGTGCAGCGCCACCGAGCCCGCCGGCTGCACTACGACCTGCGCTTCGAGATCGACGGCGTGCTCGTGAGCTGGGCGGTCCCGCGGGGGCCGACGCTCGACCCGAAGGCCCGGCACATGGCAGTGCACGTGGAGGACCACCCGATCGAGTACATCGACTTCGAGGGGGTGATCCCCGCCGGTGAGTACGGCGGCGGCGACGTCATCGTGTGGGACCGCGGCACCTGGGAGCCGCACACGGCTGACCCGGCGGCCGCGGTCGCGGCCGGTGAGCTGCACGCGGAGGTTCATGGGGAGAAGCTGCACGGCAAGCTCGTGCTGGTGCGCCGCGACCACGACGACGGCGGCGAGAAGCAGTGGCTGTTGCTGCACAAGCGTGATCAGCATGCGATCGAGGGCTGGGATCCCGAGGAGCACCCGCGTTCGGTGCTGAGCGGGCGTACCAACGACGAGGTGGCGGCGGACCCCGAGCGGCTGTGGCGGTCCGACCTGCCCGCCGCGGAGGCGTCCGTCCCCGTGCGACCGCAGCATGCTGGCCCCGATGAGGACGCGCTGGTGGCGCTCGACGAGCTCGGCGACAAGGGGGCTTGGGACGTCTTCGGCCGCACGCTGCGACTCACGAACCTCGACAAGGCGCTGTTCCCTGGCCGGGACGGCGCAGCTCCGGTGACCAAGCGCGAGCTCGTCCGGTACGCGGCACGCATCGCGCCTGTCGCCCTGCCGTACCTGGCGGGGCGCGCCCTCAACATGCATCGCTTCCCGCAGGGCGCGGGGGCGAAGGGCTTCTGGCACAAGCAGCTACCCACCCACGCGCCGGAATGGATCCCTCGGTGGGACAACCCGGAGGCAGAGGACGGCGACACGTCGACGTACCTGGTGGTGGACGAGCCGGCAGCGCTGGTGTGGGCTGCCAACTTCGGCGCCCTCGAGTGGCACGCCTGGACCTCACGAACCGCCGAGCCGCACCGGCCGACGTACGCCCTGGTCGACCTCGATCCCGGGTCGACGACGTCATGGGACGACCTGCTGGTGCTGGCCCGGCTGCACCGGACCGCCCTGCAGCACGTCGGCGTGCGTGGCCAGCCCAAGGTCACCGGGCGGCGCGGCCTGCAGATCTGGATCCCGGTCACTCCCGGCATGCGCTTCGACGAGACCCGTGGCTGGGTCGAGCAGCTGTCCCGGGCGGTGGGCGCGGTGGTGCCGGAGCTGGTGAGCTCGAGCTGGACGACCCGGCGCTGCGCCCCGACGGCTTCTCGCTGCGGACCGTGCTCGACCGGGTGACCGAACGCGGCGACCCCTTCCGCAGTGTTCTCGGGCAGGGGCAGACGCTGCCGCCGCTGCGTTAGGCCGTACTCGGCCGCCGGATCACCCGTGACCCAGTGCGCCGCGACGTGCCGGACGGGGCACGGCTGGGATCAGCCCGCGCACCGGCCACCGAGTCGGTGTCACCACCTCACCAGCTTCCAGATCTCCGGTTGCGGCTCGTCATCCGCGCCGACTTCGGCGAAGATCTCGACAGCCGACTTGAGGTGCGCCATCGCCTCCTCGGAGCGACCAGAGGCCTGCAGCAGGTCGGCGAGATTGTTGTGCAGGGCAGCCTCGCGGTGCCGGTCACCCACGACCGCGCACAGGGTGAGGGCCGTGACGGTGAGGTCGGTGGCTCGCCGCAGATCCCCGCGAGAGCGTTCGGCGAGGGCCTGGTTGTTGAGCGCCGCCACTGACAGGTCGCGATCGCCGATCTCGTCGGCGAGCGTGCGGCTGCGCTGCAGGTTCTCGAGCGCCGTGTCGAGGTCACCGTCGGCCGTCGCGAGGATGCCGAGCAGGTTGTGCGCCTGGCACCGCGCGCGAATGTCGCCCGCCCGCTCGGCGAGTGCCCGCGACTGATCGGCTAGCGCCCGCGCCTCCTGTCGGTCGTTCTGCGACTGGCGGGCCAGCGCCAGGTCCGCGGTGATGCCGGCCCGGGCCGCGGTGTCTGAACCGGACGTGGCCACCAGGGCCGCCCGCAGATGAGCCTCTGCCAGCGCGAACTGCCCGCGGCGGTGGTGCAGCCGCCCGAGACGCCGCTCGACCGGCCCGAGCTCGTCCGGCCCGCTGGCAGCAGCCGCCGTCTCCAGACTGACGAGCGCGTCGGCGTAGCTGCCCATCACCGTCTGCAGGTCGCCGATCGCGGTCTGCAAGGCGGTGCGGTCGGGATGTCCCAGCGCCAGCGCCGCGCGGAGGTGGTCCAGCGCCTCGGCATTGGCGAACACTGCGAGCGCCTGCTGGCCTGCTTCGCGGAAGGCGAGCGCGGCATCGTGCTCACGGCCGGACATCTGCAGGTGGCGGGCCACCACGGCCGCCGGCCCGCGGAGCGCGTCGGCCGCCCGCCCGTGCAGAAGCCGGCGCCGAGCGAGGCTGGTCTCGTCCAGGGCGATGGTGCGAAGCAGGTCGTGCGCGAAGTCGTAGTGCTCCCTGCCCTCACGCAGCAGGCCGCGGCCCACCGCCTCCTCCAGCGCCGCCACGGTCTCCTCGTCGGTGCGCCCGCTGACGGCCCGGACGGTGTCCACGCCGAACGACCGGCCCAGCACGGCTGCCGCGGCGAGCACCTGTCGACCCGTTTCGCTGATCGGTCCGAGCCGCGCTTGCAGCAACCGGCGCGCCCCGGTCGGCACTGACGTGTGGTCGCGCTCGTCGCTCAGCGTGCGCAGGTACTCGACCAGCAGCAGTGGCACGCCCTCGGTCGTCTCCCACAGCCGCCGTGCGACCGCCGGGTCGTCCTCGTCCGGCCGGGCGGCGCGAACCAGCGCGCCGACCGCGTCCTCGTCCAGACGTTCCAGGCGGAGCACGCTTCCTCCGCCGGTTCGTGCGACCTCGATCGCGATCCCGCGCAGCGGGTGGTCGTGCGGCGTCCGCCAGGTGAGAACGACCAGCAGCGGGCGACCGGCCAGCCGGCGCAGCCCGTACGCGAGGAGCCCGAGGGTTGCGTCATCGGCCCACTGCGCGTCATCGATGACCAGCACGCCGGGGGCGCTGCCGGATGCAGCCGCCGCCAACGTGTCCCACACGCCCGCGAGGAAGCGCGTTTCGGCTCCGGGCCTGTCGGTGAGCCTGTCGTTGCCCGCCGGCCGGTCGCTGACCAGATCGGGCACCAGCCGGGCCGCCTCCTGCAGGGCCTGACGCGGCACGCCACCGAGCCAGCCGTCACCGTCGCGCGACCGGTCGCGGAGGGCGTCCACGATCGGCGAGTATGCGAGGCCGGACTCGTCCTCGTACGCCCGGCCCGTCAGCACGTGGGCGCCCGAACGGCGCAGGCCGGAGACAAGCTCCTCGGCCAGCCGGGTCTTGCCGATCCCCGCCTCCCCCTCGAGCAGCACCACCCGGCCGTCCACGGCGATGCCGTCGTACAGCCGACGGAGCGCGCGCAGGTCGTCGTCGCGGCCGACGAAGGCCGCGGTCACCGGCTGCCGCCCCGGGACGGGGACCGGGGCCTGCGTCGGCTCCGGTGGTCCGTACGATCCCCGGTTGACCGCCTCGTACACCTGCGTGGTCTCGGCCAGCGGCGGCACGCCCAGGTCGCGGGAGAGCGTGCGGACACACTCGCGGTACTGCCGAAGCGCGGCCGCTCGGTCGCCACTCGCGGCGTACAGCCGGATCAGGGCCCGGTGCGCGGGCTCGTGCAGCGGATCCACCGCAAGCCACCGCTGGACCGCCGCCACGGCAGCAGCCGGGGTGCCGGCGGCCTCATGGACGGCGGCCAGTCCGGCCAGGGTGCTCGAGAGCTCGCGTCGCAGCGCCGCGCCCTCGCTCTGGACCCAGTCCTCGAACTCGGGTGCTTCCCGCACCGAGAATCCCTCGAGGAAGTCGCCCCGGAACTCCGCGACGGCTCCATCGAGGTCGCCGGCGGCGCGGCGGGCACGGAAGCGGTCGACGTCGACCGAGATCGCGGGGCCCTTTCGCAGCCGTACGTGGTCACGGGTCGCCTCGACCAGCTCGGCGCCGATGGCACCGCGCAGGGTGGACAGTGTGCGCCGGAGGGCACCGCGGGCGTGCGCGGGATCGGTACCGGGCCACAGCAGGTCGGCGAGTGCATCGCGCGGACGCGGGCGGTCGGTGAGCGCGAGATGGGCGAGCAGGGCCACCGCCTTGCGGGTGTCGAACGCCACCAGCACGCCGTCGCGGTGGACCCTCGGCGGACCCAGCAGACTGACCTCTATCACACGTGTTGTCCCGCGAATCGATCGTCACCGCGTACCGGGCGGTGTCTGGATGGTAACCCGGCCGCGCCCTGGGGAGGCGCCGGGACGAGCCGGAGCGCCGGACCAGGGGGCGCGACCCCGTCATGCAGAGTCCACCACGCGATCGCGCCGTAACGATCCCGGAACGGGTGCCGTGGACAGTGCTGTGCACACCTGGAGGAAGGGCGACCGCATGCGACTCCGGCACCTCGTGGGCACACTCGGACACGTCCTGGCTGCCGCCGGGGACCGGGGACGTCCCGGCTGCGGCAGGCTTCGTTCGTGTCAACGGTCGGCGGACTGGTCTTCGCCGGGGTCCTCCGCGCGTTGCCGGTGACGGCCGGCCTCGCTGCTGACCTGCGCCGTGTCATCGGCGATACGATCCGGCCGGCACATGTGTCTCTGTGGCTACGGAGCTCACCATGACGTCGGCGCGACTCGCCCTGACACTGGCAGTGGTCAGCGCCGTCACGTATGCGGCCGGCGAGATCTTGTTTCTCACCAGTAGCTCATCCCTGGGTGCGTCCGCCGACGAGTCACCGCTGGTGTCGTTGGCGTTCAGCGTGATGGTGCTGGTCTTCGTCACGGTCGGCGCCGTGGTCTCTGCTCGGCTGCCGGCGAACCCGATCGGCTGGCTGTTCTGCGCTGCTGGGCTCCTCCTGGGGGTGACCTCGGTGACCTACGGGTACGCCGCCATCGCCCTCGACGGCCGAGGCCGCCTGCCTCCAGGTGGACTGGCCGCCGCATGGGTGAGCTCGTGGAGCTGGGCGCCGGCTCTGCTGGCAGTGCCCTGCCTGCTGTTCCTGCTCTTCCCGGACGGACGTCCATTGAGCGATCGCTGGCGTTGGGTCGTTCCGTTGCTGGCCATCGGCGTGACCTGCTTGGTGACCGGCTCGGCCCTCGCTCCGGGCAAGATGACGGACACGCCGGCGCCCGAGGTGGACAACCCGCTGGGGATCGCCGACCCCACGCTCGCCGACGGCCTGCAGGTGGTCGGGTGGGCGACGTGCCTGGTCTGCGTGATCCTCGCCGCATGGTCGCTGGTGCTCCGGTTCCGGCGGTCGCAGGGGGTGGAACGCCAGCAGCTGAAGTGGTTCGTGTGGTCGGCTGGTCTGCTGCCGGCATTCCTGGTGACCGCCATGGTCGTCGACTCGACCGGCGGTGACACCGGCGGCGACTACGTCAACGTCATGCTGGCGCTGTTCCTGGCCGCGGTCCCGCTTGCCGCGGGCCTCGCGATCCTGCGCTATCGGCTGTACGACATCGACCTGGTCATCAACCGCACTCTTGTCTATGGCGCGCTGACCGCGACCCTGGTGGTCACCTACCTCGGGCTGGTACTGGTGTTCCGCCTGCTGCTGAGCCCGGTGACGGGCGAGTCCGAGCTGGCCGTCGCCGGATCGACACTGGCCGTCGCCGCGCTGTTCCGGCCGCTGCGTGCGCGGGTTCAGTCCGTCGTCGACCGGCGCTTCTACCGGTCCCGCTACGACACGGCCCGTACGCTCGAGGGCTTCTCGCAGCGCCTGCGCACCGAGCTCGACCTCGAGACGCTGGACAGCGATCTTCGCCGTGTCGTCACCGAGACGATGCGGCCGGCTCACGTCTCACTGTGGCTACGACGCTCCGGGAACCGGCCGTGAGCCGGAGGGTCGGTGGTGCTCCGTGACCTCGGCACTGCCCCACCTGTCGGATCGTGCGCTGCGCCTGTGGGCGCTCGCCGTGTGCTGCCTTGTCGTCGCATCCGCTGTGACCAACCTGGTGGTCACGTCCATCGAGCCGGGCGTGCCTGCCGGGACATGGGGCGGCGGGGGGCTGCTTGGCGAGGTGGGCTTCCTTGTCGTCATCTTGGCGTTTCCGATGATCGGCCTGCTGGTCCTGTACCAGCAACCACGCAACCGGGTGGGGTGGTTGCTCGAGGCTGTCGGGCTTGCCTGGGGACTCCCCCAGCTGCTCGACAGCTACGCCCACTGGGGGCTCGTCGTGCGCCCGGGTTCGGTGCCGGCGCCAAATGTGGTGGCGGCGCTGAACGAGGGCACCTGGACGTTCGGCATCGGCACGATGGGCATCTTTCTCATCCTGCTCTTCCCCGATGGCAGGCTCCCCTCACCGCGCTGGCGACCGGTTGCCTGGGTCGCAGGCGTCGCGGTTGTCGTCGGTGCGATCGGCATCACCGTCACGCCGGGTGGGATGGAAGAGAGTCCGATCCCCGCCTTGGACAACCCGCTGGGACTGGAGTCGCTGGAGCCCGTGACTCTCGTCGTGCTCGGCATCGCCCTGCCGCTACTGCCGCTCAGCATCGTCGCCTCGGCTGTCGCGCTCGTCCGTCGCTTCCGCCGCTCACACGGCGTGGAGCGCGAACAGATCAAGTGGCTGGCGACCGGCGGCGCCCTGGTGGCGTTCCTCTATCTGATCACGATGGCGGCGAGCCTGGCGGGGTCGTTCGAGGCGGAGCAACCCCCGTGGGTGTCCGCGCTGCAAGAGGTCTCGATCCTCTCGTTCGTGCTGCTGCCGACCGCGATCGGCATCGCGATCCTCCGGCACGGCCTGTTCGACATCGATGTCGTGATCAACCGCACACTCGTGTACGGCGCACTCACCGCCACCCTGGCCGCCATCTACCTCGGCTCGGTGCTCCTGCTGCAGGCGGCGATCAGCCCGCTCACCGACCAGTCCTCCCTGGCCGTGGCCGGCTCGACGCTCGCCGTCGCCACACTGTTCCGCCCTGCCCGCGCCCGGATCCAGGCAGGGGTGGACCGGCGCTTCTCCCGCAGCCGGTACGACGCCGCGCTGATCCTGGACGCCTTCGCCGACCGGCTGCGGCACCAGGTGGATCTGGACGCCGTCGGCGCCGACCTCAGCACCGCCGTCCGCGAGACCGTCCACCCCGCTCACCTGTCGCTGTGGCTCCCGACGGACGGAAGGCGCCAGTGATCTCGGTATCGGACCAGACGCTACGCCGACTGGCCTGGGCGCTGTGGTGGTTCTTCCTCGCGTTGGTCGCCGTGGACCTGCCGCTCGCACTCACCGAGAACTCACGCTCAGCGGAGTCATGGGGTGGCGTCCAGGGGAGCGCCGCCGACGTGGCGTTCGTGGTGATGGTGCTGGCCTTCCCGTTGACCGGCCTGCTCATCCTGCGGCGCCTGCCGCGCAACACCATCGGCTGGCTGTTGCAGGCCGTCGGGCTGGTGTGGGGGCTCGGCGCTCTTGCCCACAACTACGCCAGGTACGGCCTGGTCGAGGACCCCGGAAGCTTACCGGGGGCCGATGTGGTGGCTGCTCTCAACGAAGGCATCTGGGCACCGGGGATCGGGCTCATGGGGACGTTCCTCATCCTGCTCTTCCCTGACGGACACCTGCCGTCCCGAGCATGGCGACCGGTGGCGTGGCTGTGCGCGGTGACGATCGTGCTGCTGCCGGTCGCTGTCGCCTTGAGCCCCGGTCGACTCGAGGAGAGCCCGGTGCCCACGTTGGCCAACCCGCTCGCGCAGGAGTGGGCGGCGCCCGTGCTCGAGGTTGCGCTGGCGGTCCTGCTGCCCCTGTTCGCACTGTGCATCGTCGCCTGCGCTGTCGGCCTGTTCAGCCGCTTCCGTCACTCGCGCGGCATCGAGCGCGAGCAGCTGAAGTGGCTTGCGACAGCGGGCGCGGCGGTGGCCACCGTCTTCCTCGTCACCATCATCGCGACCATCCTCACCCCGGCAACGTCGCCCACACCCGGCTGGGTCACCGTGCTGCAAACGGTGTCGACGCCGGCGTTCGTGCTCCTGCCCGTCGCGATCGGAGTCGCCATCCTGCAGCACCGGCTGTACGACGTCGACGTCGTCATCAATCGCGCGTTGGTCTACGGCTCGCTCACCGCCGCTCTCGCGGCTGTCTACCTCGCCTTGGTGCTGCTGCTGCAGCTCGTGCTCGAGCCGGTCACCAGCCAGTCCGACCTGGCCGTCGCCGGATCCACGCTCGCCGTCGCCGCACTGTTCCGCCCGGCGCGCGCACGGATTCAGGCAGGCGTCGACCGGCGCTTCTACCGCAGTCGATACGACGCCTCCCTGACGCTGGACGCCTTCGTCGACCAGCTGCGACACCAGGTGGACCTGGATGCGGTCGGTGACGATCTGCGCACAGCCGTGCGCGAGACCGTACAGCCGGTTCACCTCTCGTTGTGGCTGCGGCGGTGATGGCGATGTCGGATGCGGCGCTTCGACGACTCGCCTGGGCCGCCTGGTGGTTCTTCGCTGCCATGTTCGCCCTCGCCGCACTCCTGTCATTCTTCGACGGCACTACGAGGTCGCTGAGCGCCGATCTGAGCTTCCTCGTCGTCCTCTCCGCCTTTCCGCTCACCGGCTTGCTGATCCTGCGCCGCCAACCAGGCAACACCGTCGGCTGGCTGCTCGTGGGTATCGGATTCGTCTGGGGCCTGGGAGGGCTCGGCGACAACTACGCCACCTACGGGCTGCTGGTGAACCCCGGATCACTGCCCGGCCCGGCAGTGGGCGCACTGGTCGCCAGCGGCATCTGGGCTCCGGCGCTGGGTCTGATGGGCACGTTCTTGATCCTCCTGTACCCCGACGGGCACCTGCCCTCACCCAGGTGGCGACCGGTGGCGTGGCTGTCAGGAGCGACGATCCTCACCTTGACCATCGTCCTCTACCTGTCCCCGGGCGAGTTGATCGAGGCGCCGACACCTGGCCTGACGAACCCGCTCGCCGTCGAGTCGGCGCAGCCGGTCCTCGAGGCCGCGTTGCTCGTCCTGCTGCCGTTGTTCGCGTCGTGCTTCGTGGCGTGCGCCGTCGGCCTCGTACGCCGCTTCCGGCGCTCGCGCGGCGTCGAGCGCCAACAGCTGAAATGGCTGGCCACAGCTGGTGCGGTGGTGGCCTCCGTGTTCCTGGTCAGCATCGTCACGTCGGCGGTGGCCGCGCCCGCCGGTCGCGAACCCGCCTGGATGCTCGTGCTCGACCAGGTGTCCTTCCTCCTGTGGGCCATGCTGCCGATCTCCATCGGGATTGCCATCCTTCGGCACGGCCTCTACAGCATCGACGTCGTCATCAACCGCGCGTTGGTGTATGGCTCGCTCACCGTCTCTCTGGCAGTCGTGTACCTCGGCTCGGTGCTGCTGCTCCAGCTGGTCCTCAGCCCGCTGACCGACGAGTCCGACCTCGCGGTGGCCGGGTCCACGCTCGCGGTCGCGGCCTTGTTCAGGCCGATCCGTGCACAGATCCAGGGCCTCGTCGACAGGCGCTTCTATCGCCAGCGCTACGACGCGGCCCTGGCCCTGGACGCCTTCGCTGGCCGGCTGCGCCACGAGGTCGATCTGGAATCCGTCGGACACGAGCTGCGGACTGCGGTCAAGCAGACGGTTCAACCCACCCATGTCTCGCTCTGGCTCCGGAGCACGCCGTGACACTGTCGGATCACGCTCTGCGACGGCTGGCCTGGGCGGGCTGGTGGTTCCTGTCCTTGGTCATCGCCGTCCAGGTGCCACTGCTGTTCGTCGAGCCGTCCGGTGCAGCATCCCCGCCGACCAGTGAGACCGTCCGGGCGGTTCTTTGGGCCGGCATCATCTGGACCTTCCCTCTCACCGGTCTGCTGATCCTGCGACACCAGCCACGCAACACCATCGGCTGGTTACTGGTAGGCATCGGCTTCGGGTGGGGCCTCAGCGGACTCACCGAGAACTATGTCCGGCTGAGCCTGTTGCTGGGGTCCGGACGTCTGCCGCGACCGGACGTGGCAGCGGCGATCGGCGAGGGCAGCTGGGCTCCCGGGATCGGCCTGGCAGGGACGCTCCTGCTGCTGCTCTACCCGGACGGTCACCTGCCCTCGCAACGTTGGCGCTCGGTGGCCTGGGTGTCCGCCGTGTCGATCATTGCGGTCACGGTGCTGGCAGACCTGTCACCCGGGCGGCTCACGCTGACCGTCCTGCCCGACCAGGACAACCCGCTGGGCCTGGAGTCAGCAGCGCCGGTGATCGATGTCTCGCTGGCCTTCTTCATCACGCTGCTGTGGATCTGCGTGGTTGCGTGCGCGGTCGCCCTGGTGCGTCGCCTGCGTCGCGCCCACGGCCTGGAGCGCCTGCAGCTGAAGTGGCTCGCCGCCGCGGGAACCGTGCAGGCGTCCCTGCTCGTACTGTCCATTGCCGCCACCGAGCTGGCGGCAGCCTTGTCGTCCGACCCGCAGCCCGCGTGGCTCAAGGTGCTCGACACGGTGCGGCTCCTGTCGTTCGTGCTCCTGCCGGTTGCGATCGGCATAGCCATCCTGCGCTACCAGCTGTACGACCTGGACCGGGTCATCAACCGCGCCCTGGTCTACGGCTCACTCACCGTCACCCTCGCCGCCGCGTACCTCGGGTCGGTCCTGTCCCTGCAACTGGTGCTCAACCCGTTCACCGACCAGTCCGACCTTGCCGTCGCCGGGTCGACGCTGGCGGTCGCCGCGTTGTTCCGGCCGGCGCGTGCGCGCATTCAGGCCGGCGTCGACCGTCGCTTCTTCCGCAGCCGCTACGACTCCGTGCGGACGCTGGAGGCGTTCACCGCCCGGCTGCGCGACCAGGTCGACCTCGCGTCGGTGAGCGCCGACCTGCGCGGGGTGGTGTCCGAGACGGTGCAGCCGGTCCACGTCACCGTCTGGCTCCGGCCGTGACGATGTGCGGACGTCGAGGTCGAGGATGTCCTCCAGGTCCACGAGGCATGGAGGAGACGAGATGACCACGTTCGAGCACACCGTGGTGATCGAGCGCCCGATCGAGGACGTCGAGCTGCGCCACGCTGACGGCCATCCTGGAGGCCGAGGACGCCGGTACCGCCCATGCGCCGTAACGATGGGTGGACGTCGCGCGACTAGAAAGGCAGCACAATGACTGCACTCACCGGATCCATCCGCCGCCGGTTTCTCGGCCGGTCGGTGGCAGCCGAGCGCTCCTCGCGGCGGCCGACGGAGCCGGTGGCGGCCCCTGCCGACGACGTGGCGCCTGTCGACTTCGCCCCGAACGACCCACTCCTGGCGTACCTGCAAAGTGCCAGCGGTGCCGTTGACGTCGAGTCGCTCGAGCTCGACTCCCCCGGCGTCACCGCCCTGAAAGCCGCCGGGGTCAAGCTGGCGGTGCCGTTGGTGAGCCAGGGCGAGCTGATCGGCGTGCTCAACCTCGGACCTCGGCGCTCCGAGCAGGAGTACTCCACCGACGACCGCAAGCTGCTCGACAACCTGGCGGCGCAGGCGGCACCGGCGCTGCGGGTCGGACAGCTGGTCCGTCAGCAGGAGGCCGAGGCGCGGACCCGCCAGCGGTTCGAGCAGGAGCTCGAGGTCGCGCGGCTGATCCAGCAGAACTTCCTGCCCAAGCAGCTGCCCGAGCTGCCAGGCTGGCAGATCGCGGCCTACTACCGGCCTGCGCGAGAGGTCGGGGGCGACTTCTACGACGTGATCCCGCTCGGTGATGGTCAACTCGGATTCGTCATCGGTGACGTCACCGACAAGGGTGTACCGGCCGCACTGGTGATGGCCGCCACCCGCAGCGTGCTACGCGCGTCGGCGCAACGGCTCGTCAACCCGTGTGAGGTGCTCGAGCGCGTCAACGAGCACCTGTGTCCGGACATGCCCGCGAAGATGTTCGTCACGTGCCTGTACGGGGTCCTGGAGCCTGCCACGGGGAGATTCCGGTTCGCCAACGCAGGCCATGACCTGCCGTACGTGAAGACCGCCGGCGGGTCTGTGGAACTACGGGCGCGAGGCATGCCGCTGGGCCTGATGCCGGGGATGCGCTACGAGGAGAAGGAGACCGTTCTCGCACCGGGCGACTCACTGCTGCTGCATTCCGACGGTGTGGTCGAGGCGCACAACCCTGAGGGGGACATGTTCGGCTTTCCCCGGCTGAAGGCCGCTGTGGCGACGTACCCCGGAGGTGGCGAGCTGATCGACCGCGTGCTGACCGATCTTGCCGCGCACACCGGGCCAGACGCCGAGCAGGAGGACGACATCACCATGGTCGTCCTCGCCCGGGCCGTGGTCCCGATGGCAGCAGGGGGTGGGTCGGTACCGCAGCAGGTGGTCGAGTTCGAGGTGCCAAGCGCTGAGGGCAACGAACGACTGGCGCTGGCTCAGGTGAGCGGCGTCGTAGCGCCGCTCGGGATGTCTGATGCCAATCTCAAGCGGCTCGAGACCGCGGTCGCCGAAGCCACCATGAACGCGATGGAGCACGGCAACAACTACGACACCGACAAGCCAGTGACCGTACGGGTCGTGGGGGAGCCGGACCGGGTACGCGTCCAGATCACCGACCACGGCGGCGCGCCGGCCGACCGCGAGACCGAGGTGCCCGACATCGAGGCCAAGCTTGCCGGTCTGCAGCGGCCCCGCGGTTGGGGCCTGTTCCTGATCAAGAACATGGTCGACGAGGCACACGAGGCCAGCGACGGGCATCTGCACACGCTGGAGCTGGTGATGTACCTCCACGACGACCGCACGACCCCAGAGGAAGGTGATCATGACGACCAGTGAGCTGCCGATCGTCGTCCGTCGGCGAGACAACGTCGCCGTCATCGACGTGGTCGGTGCCGTGGACGCACGCGCCGAGCACTCGCTGGAGGCCGCGTGGGCGGAGGCCACCCGCGAGCGTCCCGACGCGGTCGTCCTCAACTTCGAGGGCGCGGGCTTCATCAACTCGACCGGCATCGCCCTGATCGTCGGGCTGCTGGCCGCCGGCCGCGCCCGGTCCATTCCGATCCGGGCGTACGGCTTGACCCCGCACTACCGCGAGATCTTCGAGATCACCCGGCTGGCGGACTTCCTGGCGATCAATCCGGACGAGGACAGCGCCGTTCTCGGCGTGGAGAGGAGCAGCGCATGACTGAGGCGACGGCGGTGTTCGACGTGCGCCGGCAGGGACCGGCCGGCGTGGTGGACATTCGCGGCAACGTGACGGCGGGTTCTGAGGAGGTGCTGATGACGGCCTACGACTCGGCCGGCGACGCCAAGGCCATTGTGCTCAACTTCTCGGACCTGTCGTACATGAACAGTGGGGGGATCGGGCTGCTGGTGACGCTGCTGGTGCGTGCCAACCGGAACTCGCAACAGCTGCTGGCGTACGGCCTGTCCGACCACTACCGGCAGATCTTCGAGCTGACCCGCCTCGACGAGGCGGTCGGCATCCACGACTCCGAGCAGGCGGCGCTCCGCGCTGCCGGCGCGATGTAGGCGACGGAGGACAACGATGGCTGAGCTGGACGACCGCACCGTCAAGAACGTCGAGAACGTCGAGAAGCAGCAGGCTGCCGCGCGTGACGCCACCCACTGGGCGAAGGCGGTGTCGCGGCTGAGGGTGTCGGAGGTTCCCGAGGGAGCCATCAACCTGAACGTGACCGGCAAACGCCTGGCCGGGCCGGTGCAGGGATTCGGGAAGATGTGGCAGAAGACGTACCAAGCGCGCCTTCCCAGGGCCACGATGTCGGCGGTGGACCTGGTGGCGACGTGGAAGCAGCGCTTCCCTGACTTCTGGCCCGAGGGCAACAATTTCTACGGCCCGCTGACCGGAATCGCCCCCGGCGAGGTCGCACTGCTCAACATGACGCTGCCCGGCCGGATGAAGCTGTCGACAGGCGTCATGGTGCTGTACGCCGACGAGGAGTCCTTCACCCTGATGACGCCCCAGGGACACATGTTCGCGGGGTGGATCACGTTCAGCGCGACCGAGGTCGAGGACGAGACGGTGGCGCAGGCACAGGTGCTGATGCGTGCCTCCGACCCCATCTTCGAGATGGGCCTGATGCTGGGCGGGCACAAGCAGGAGGACCAGTTCTGGGTACAGACACTGCGCAACCTGGCCGGCCAGATCGAACCGGCACGCGAGGTCGACGTCGACGTCCAGGTGGTGTGCGTGGACAAGCGACGTCAGTGGTCGCGCTGGACGAATGTCTGGCACTCGTCGGCGATCCGGTCGGCGGTGTACATGCTCGGCGCGCCGGTCCGGGGCCGTCGAGGCTGATCCGCCGGTGAGCGAGGAGAGCCTCCGATCAGGGGGCTGATCCAGGTGCAGCCGCGGGCCGCTCCAGGCGAACCGGTGTCAGCGCCCTGCCGGCTCAGTCGTGGGCCAGCACGTTCACCACGTGCCCGGCGGGGTCACGCACGAAGAACCTCCGCACCCCCCACGGCTCGTCGGTCAGCGGGTGGACGATCTCGGCACCCGTGGCGACCGCCGCCGCGTACGCCGCGTCGACGTCGTCGACCTCGATCGACATGGCGGGCACGACCGGCGCGGTCGCGTCGTGGGTCATCAGGCTGACCTGACCGACACCCGCACTCCCCGCGAGCGTCACGATCCAGCCCTGATCCATCACCGGCACCAGCTCGAGCACGTCCGCGTAGAAACGCTGGGACGCCTCCATCGTGGGAGTGGCCAGGTCGGGCACTACTCGCTTCACCGTCATGCGCCCATGATCCTTGGTCAGACCCGCTCGCGTGGCTTCGCTGACCCGCGGCAGCCGATCGCGTGGTGGACCAGCCGGCTGCGGGAGCAGTGGATCAGTCGAGGTGTTCGGGAAGTCCGAGCAGGGGAAACAGCGCGGTGTCCAGGAAGCTGCTGATTGCGACGACCCTGCCGTCCGCGATCTCCAGGACCTGGAGCGCGAACGGCTCGTGCCGGCCTCCCGGCCCGCTGGGGCGGTAGTGGGCGAACGCCTGCCGGCCGTTGGCCCGCGTAGGTATCAACCGCGAACCCCTGCATCCGTGCCCGGGCCCGACCATCCAGGCACCGATGTCGTGGCGGCCCTGCAGCCACATCTCGAACGGCGGCATGTTCTGGGTGGCGTCCTCGTGCAGCAGCGCCACGAACGCTTCGATGTCATAGCTCTCGAAGGCGGCGACGTACCGCGTCAGCAGCGCCTGGTCGTCGTCGTCGAGGGGGTCGATGCTGGCGTTGTCGCGGACGCGGTCGGAGCCGAGAGTCGTCCGTGCCCGCTGCAGCGCGCTGTTGACCGACGCCACGGACGACTCCAGCAGCTCGGCAACCTCATCGGCCTTCCAGCGCAGGACGTCGCGCAGGATCAGCACGGCGCGCTGGCGGGGTGGCAGGTACTGCAGGGCGGCGACGAACGCCAACCGGATCGACTCGCGCTCCACGGCGAGCTCGGCGGGGTCACCGGCCGAGGTGAGCACCTGGCTGTCGAGGATCGGCTCGACCCAGGTGGCCTCCGGCTGGCGCGCGGCCAACGACGCCTCGACCGGCTGCCAGGCCGCCGACGACAGGTCCATGGGCCGTGCCCGCCGCTGCCGGCCGGCGAGCAGGTCGAGGCAGACGTTGGTAGCGATCCGGTAGAGCCAGGACCGCAGCGCCGACCGGCCCTCGAACCGGTCCAGGCCGCGCCAGGCGCGCACCATGGTCTCCTGAACAGCGTCGTCCGCGTCGAACGCGGAGCCCAGCATCCGATAGCAGTAGCCGGTCAGCTCGCCGCGGTAGTCGGCCAGCCGCGAGTCCAAGGGGGTGTCGTCGCGTGACTCCGCGCCCAGAGCCGTCTGGGTGGCCAGATCCGTCATCCGTCGATCCCTTCGCGCTCCTTGTCCCCCTCGGTCCAGACAGTGTGACAGCCGGCACGGACATTCGTAGGGGGCTAGGCGGCCGCGACCTCCGCCACGGCACCGACCAGCCGGTCCACGTCGGAGTCGTCGGTGTACGGAGCCAGGCCGGCGCGATTGGCACCGGCCGGTCCCAGTCCCATCCACTCCGCGGCCTCCAGCGCGTAGAAGCTGCCACCCGGCGCGTTGACGCCCCGCTCGGCCAGCAGCTCGTAGACCGCCTGAGGAGTCTGGCCGCGTACGGAGAACAGGGCGGTCGGCGTACGCTGCGCGGGCCGCCCGTGCAGGGTCACCGCCTCGAGCTCGCCCAGCCGGCTCAGCAAGGAGTTGAACAGGTCCTCCTCGTGTGCGTGCACGGCCGCCATCGACGACAGCACCCGCGAGCGCCGGTCGCCGGACCCGGGCACCAGTCCGGCGATGAAGTCGACCGCCGCGGTGACCCCGGCCAGCAGCTCGTACGGCAGGGTGCCGAGCTCGAACCGCTCGGGGACCGCGCCCGTCTGTGGCCTGAGCTTGACCGGCTGCACGGACTCGAGCAGCAGCGGGTCGGCAGCCAGTACTCCCAGGTGCGGCCCGAAGAACTTGTACGGAGAACAGGCGTAGAAGTCCGCTCCGAGGCTGCGCACGTCGACCGGCGCGTGCGGCGTCAGGTGCACGCCGTCCACGAAGAGCAGCGCGCCGGCTGCGTGGGTGGCCGACGCGATCGCCGGCACGTCCGGACGGGTGCCGAGCAGGTTGGAGGCGCCGGTGACGGCGACCACCCGGGTACGGCTGCCGAGCAGACCGGTGACGGCCTCGACGGCGAGCTCTCCGCTCCGGCGGTCGAAGTCGGCCCAACGCACCGTGGCACCGGTGGTCGCGGCCGCGTGCACCCACGGCCGGATGTTGGCGTCGTGGTCGAGCCGTGTCACGACCACCTCGTCGCCGGGGCCCCACTGCGCCGCGAGCGAGCGAGCCAGGTCGAAGGTCAGCTGCGTCATGGACCGGCCGAACACCACGCCGCCCGGCTGTGCGCCCAGAAGGTCGGCGACCGCCGCCCGGGCCGCCAGCACGATGGCGTCGGCGCGGCGCTCAGCGGCCGTCACGGTGCCCCGGTTGGAGATGCCGCTGCGCAGGGTGCCGGCGACTGCGTCAGCCACCGCGCTCGGCACCTGTGACCCTCCAGGACCGTCGAAGTAGGCCACCCGGTCGGCCAGTGCCGGGAAGGCCGAGCGGACCTCGGCGACGTCGAGGCTCATGACTCGTCCCCAGGCTGTCCCTGCGTCGGCACCGCCGCGGCGAGCAGGTCGGTCACGGCTCTCGCCGTGGGATGGCTCTCCAGGTCGTCGACCAGCACCGGCAGCGGTACAGACCAGTTGGGGCGCTCGGTCGTGCCTGGCATGTTCGGCCGACGCTCGTCGGCCACCGCGTCCTCGAGAGTGGCGACGAGCAGCGTGGACGGCGCCCGGGCCAGCAGCCGGTGGGCCGCGACGACCGCCTCGCCGGGCGAGTCGGTGTCATCCAGCCCGGTGGGCTGCATGAGGCGCTCCATCAGCTGGGTTCGTCCCTGGGTCAGCTCGTCGTCCTCCCCGACGCCGAGCTGGCGCTGCTCCTCGAGATCGGCTCCCGTCCAGAGCCCCGCCACCGTTGGCAGGTCGTGCGTGGTGACCGCGGCCATCGACGAGACCGGCCAGTCCTCAGGATCGTCGTGCTCGAACCAGAGCAGCTTGTACGCCAGCAACCCGGTCGCCGCCAAAGTCTCGCGTACGCCCGGCTCGACGGTGCCGAGGTCCTCTCCGACCACGATGGCGGCGGCGCGCTGGCTCTCCAGCGCCACGATGTCGAGCATGTCGGCGCTGGGGTAGCGCACGTACGCACCGTCGACGGGCGACCCGCCGGGCGGGACCCACCAGAGCCGGAACAGCCCCATCACATGGTCGATGCGGAGCCCGCCGGCGCCGGCGATGGTGCCGCGGATCGTGGCGATGAAGGCGTCGTACCCCTCCTCCCGGAGGCGCCACGGAATGAAGGGTGGCGAGCCCCACTTCTGGCCGCGGGGGTTGAAGACGTCGGGGGGTGCCCCGACCTCCACACCGGCGGCGATCTGGTCCTGCCACGCCCAGGCGTCGGCCCCTCCCCCGGCGACGCCGATCGGCAGGTCCTGGACGACGGTGAGGTCGCCGCTGGCCCGCTCCAGCTGGAGGTCGAGCACCCACTGCACCCACGCGTGGAAGGCGACCCGGTCGCCGTTCTGCGCGGCGAAGCGGTCGACCGCGGCCCCGTCCGGACGGCGCACCTCGGACGGCCAGCTCCGCCAGTCGGGTCCGTGCACCTCGGCCAGTGCGCACCACCGGGCGAAGTCCTCCAGCGACGTGCCGTGGCGGGAGCGCCACTCGTCGAACCGGTCGTCCCTCCCCCGTACCGCGAAGACCTGCTCGAGCGCCGCCCGCTTCAGCCGCCACACGGCGTCACGGTCGACGAACGGCTCGTCCAGGAGCGCTCGGCCGGCCGCGGCTGCGCCGGTCAGGTCGACACCGTCGGCGCCGGGAACCTCTTCGACCCGCAGGTACAGAGGGTTGCGCCAGCGGCGCGTCGCCGGCAGGTACGGGCTCGTCTCCTGCTCCGGTGTCGGCGCGACGGCATGCAGCGGGTTGACCATGCAGAACCCGGCTCCGGCCCGCTGCAGCCACTCGCGCAGGGCGCGCAGGTCGGCGAGGTCGCCGATTCCCCAGCTGGAGCGCGACCGCGCGGCGTACAGCTGAACGGCCAGGCCCCACGCCCGCCACTGATCCGGCAGCCAGCACCGACCGGGCGACACGATCAGCCGACGGGTGCCGCCGTCCTCGTCGTGCAGCAGGTGGTACCCCAGCGGAAAGTCGTCCGGCACCTGCTCTGCGAGCCGGCGCTCCGTGCCGTCCTCGCACTCGACCCGCCCCGTCCTCCCCTCCAGGGGCCGTCCGCGGCGGGTGACCAGCGGTGCGCGCAGCTCCAGGTCCTCCGGAGGTCGGCCGATCAGCTGGCGGAGCGTCTCGAGCGTGTCGGGTGCGACGGTCTGCGCCTCGCCCTGGGCGTCCACCCAGCGGGTGTCGATGCCCCAGGCGTCGGTGCGCACGTCGGTGCTCCGGGCGGGCGGGGGGGACTCCTCGGGGGCAGGCACGCGCCCGATCATGCCGGTCGACCCGGCTCCCCGCCCCGCCGGCTCCACGCGAACCGGGGCACTGCCGAGGCGAAAACGTCGCCTCCACAGCGCTGCAGCGCCCCAGGAGTGCCGCTTTCGCAGCCCACCCTGCGAAAACTCCGCCGCGACAGCACCCCCAGCGTCAGCGGCGGTGAAGGAACAGCAGCGTGCGGTCATCGGCGGTGGAGTCGCCGAGGGCGAGCAGTCGCTCGGCGACGTCGTCATCACCCTTTCGGAGCATGACCTCGGCCTCACCGAGCAGCTTGTCGATGCCCAGGGTGAAGTCGCGCTCGGCGGTCTCGACCATGCCGTCGGTGAAGATCATCAGCGCGTCGCCGCGGGACAGCCGCCCGGTGAAGCCGTCGAACTCCGCGTCGTCGAGCAGGCCCAGCGCGGGTCCCGAGGACGTGAGGACCTCCCACCGGCCGGAGCCGGCGTGCAGCTGGACACCCGGCGGGTGCCCGGCCGTACGCAGCTCGAAGGTCCCGGTGTCGAGACGGAGCGCGAGGTGGGCAGCGGTCGCGAAACCCTCGGTCCACTGCTGGCGCAGGAGGTAGGCGTTGGCCGCAGTGAGGAAGCCGCCCGGCGGCAACGCGCCCAGCAGACCACCGAACGCGCCCGACAGCAGCAGCGCCCGCGTGCCCGCGGCGAGACCCTTGCCGGACACGTCCACCACCACGACCTCGAGCTGCGCTCCCTTCTGCGTGGTCGCGGCCACGACGAAGTCGCCGGCGAACTGCGCCCCGCCGGCCGAGCCGATGACGGCCTGCACCGACCAGTCGGGTGGCAGGTCGGGGAGCTCGCTCTGCGACCGGAGCCGGTCGCGCAGGTCGATGAGCATCGACTCACCCATCGGACCCAGCCGGCTACGGGCGACCGCCGCCGTCATGATCACGGCCGCGACCACCAGCGCTGCCACCACCGACACACTCGCGGTGCTAGGGCCGGTGATCGCCAGCACGATGACGATGCAGACCGCCTGGACCAGGAGCAGCCCCAGGAACGAACGGATCGTGAGCAGGAGGCTGCCGAGCAGCAGCGGGATCGCGAACCAGGCGGTCGGGACCCAGAGCGGCTCGAGAACAGTGAACAGCAGCACGCCGACGGACAGGCTGATCAGGCCGAGCAGCACGAACGACTGCTCGTCGTGCGACCGCGGCACGGCAAGCCGGTAGCGGCGCCAGCCCCGCTCGGTCAGCCGAACAGGTCGCTCGCGCGTGCTGCTGAGCCGCACTGCTGCCACGACGTCGACAGTAGTGCCCAGACCGGCCGAAGATGCGCTACTCGACAGGAGACGTCAAGCCCGGTGGTTGCCGCCGTCGCGAACGCGCTCATAGTCGGTCAGCAGCCGAATGCGACGCAGGTGCCGCTCGTCGCCACTGAACGGTGTCACGCAGAAGATCTCCACCAAACGGGTCGCCTGGTCGAGCGTGACCATCCGCGCTCCCAGCGAGAGCACGTTGGCGTCGTTGTGCTGCCGCGCGAGGCGGGCCGTCTCGTCGTCCCAGGCCAGCGCCGCTCGGACGCCGGGCACCTTGTTGGCTGCGATCTGCTCGCCGTTGCCGGAGCCACCCAGGACGATGCCGAGGCTGCCCGGCTCGTCGACGACGGCCTGCGCCGCGGCCAGGCAGTACGGCGGGTAGTCGTCATCGGAGACGTACGTCTCGGCACCATGGTCGACGGGCTCGTACCCGTGCGCGCCGAGCCAGCCGAGGAGGTGGGCCTTCAGCTCGAAGCCGGCGTGGTCGGATCCCAGGTGCACGCGCATAATCCGCAGCCTGCCACCTTCGCCGCAGCAGGTCAGGCCGAGGTCGGTGACCGTCCGTTCGGAGGTTTATGCGCCTGCCACCGCCCGCGCCGCGCTGCGGGGCCGACGGACGTGCAAGCATGCCTGCCATGCCTGGTCAGAACCTCACGCGGGACGAGGCGCTCGAGCGCGCCCGGCTGCTCAGCGTCGATTCGTACGTGGTCCAGCTCGACCTGACGACGTCCGACACGTCCTTCGCCTCCACCACCACAGTGCGGTTCTCGTGCGCGGAGCCGGGGTCGGCCACCTTCGCCGACCTGGTCGACGCGACGGTCGACGAGATCGTGCTCAACGGCGTCGCACTCGATGCCGCCGTGTACGCGGACAGCCGGATCGCCCTGACAGACCTCGCCGCCGACAACGAGCTGCGGGTGGTGGCGACGCTGCCGTACTCGCGCCGAGGCGAGGGACTGCACCGCTTCGTCGACCCCGTCGACGAGCGGGTCTACCTGTACAGCCAGTTCGAGGTGCCCGACGCGCGGCGGATGTACACGACCTTCGAGCAGCCGGACCTCAAAGCCAGCTTCGAGCTGCACGTGGTGGCGCCGCAAAAGTGGCAGGTGGTCTCCAACGCCGCCACGCCCGATCCGGTCGAGCTCGCCGACGCAGGCGGCAGCGACGCCCGCGGGTGGCGGTTCGCGCCGACCGGCCCCCTGTCGACCTACGTCACCGCCCTGGTCGCGGGTGAGTACCACGTGGTCCGCGACGTCTACCGCGGCGAGCACGCCGAGATCCCGCTGGGCGTCTTCTGCCGGCAGTCCCTGGTGCAGCACCTCGACGCGGACGAGATCCTCGAGGTCACCAAGCAGGGCTTCGCGTTCTTCGAGAAGGCGTTCGCGATGCCGTACCCGTTCGGCAAGTACGACCAGCTGTTCGTCCCCGAGTACAACATGGGGGCCATGGAGAACGCCGCGTGCGTGACCCTGCGTGACGAGTACATCTATCGGAGCCGCCAGACGGTGGCCGCCTACGAGAGCCGCGCCAACACGATCCTGCACGAGATGGCGCACATGTGGTTCGGCGACCTGGTGACCATGCGCTGGTGGGACGACCTGTGGCTCAACGAGTCCTTCGCCGAGTGGGCCGCCCATGACAGCTCGGAGAAGTCGACCCGGTACACCGACGCGTGGACCGGTTTCACCAACAGTCGCAAGAACTGGGCGTACAAGCAGGACCAGCAGCCGTCCACGCACCCGATCGCCGCCAACAACGAGGACCTCGAGGCGGTCGAGGTCAACTTCGACGGCATCACCTACGCCAAGGGCGCCAGCGCGTTGCGCCAGCTGGTCGCGTGGGTGGGCGAGGAGGAGTTCCTCGTCGGCTTGCGGGAGTACTTCCGCCGGCACGCGTGGGGCAACACCGATCTCGCCGATCTGCTGCAGGCGCTGGAGGAGACGTCCGGCCGCGAGCTCGGGTCCTGGTCGAAGGAGTGGCTGGAGACCGCCGGTGTCAACACCCTGCGGCCGGTCTTCGAGGTCGACGACGAGGGGCGCTACACGTCGTTCGCCGTCGAGCAGACTGCGGCCGCCGCGTTCCCGACGCTTCGCCGGCACCGGATCGCGATCGGCCGGTACGAGCCGGTCGGCGCTGGCGCGGAGCGACGGCTTCAGCGCCAGCACCGGATCGAGCTGGACATCGAGGGCAGCCGCACCGAGGTGCCCGAGCTGGTGGGCGCGCCGCAGCCGCACCTGCTCCTGCTCAACGACGACGACCTCAGCTACACCAAGATCCGCCTCGACGAGCGCTCACTGGCGACCGTTCTCGACGGCATCGACATGCTGGACGCACCGCTCGCCCGGGCACTGGCCTGGGGGGCGGCCTGGGACATGACCCGGGACGCCGAGCTGCCGGCGAGCGACTACGTCCGGCTGGTGCTGCGCGGGGTCGGCCGGGAGAGCGACCTGACGGCGGTGGCGACGCTGTGCCGGCAGGCGCAGCACGCGGTGTCGCTGTACTCCGACCCCGTCGGGCGGGACCGGCTCACCGAGCGGTGGGAGGACGGGCTGCGGCAGCTGCTGCACTCGGCGCCGGCGGGCAGCGACCACCAGCTCGCGTTCGCCCGGGCGTACGCGGCGGCGGCCGGCACCCGCCCCGCCCTGGACGACGTCACCGGGCTGCTCGACGGCTCACGTCCGCTCGACGGCCTCGTCGTCGACACCGACCTGAGGTGGGCGCTGGTGACGGCGTTGGCGCGTGAGGGCGCAGCCGACGAGGAGCTCATCGTGGCCGAGCTCGAGCGTGACGCCACCATCGCCGGTCAGGAGCGGGCCGCGGCCGCCCGCGCGGTACGCCCGCTCGCCGCGGCGAAGGGGCAGGCCTGGCACGACGTCGTGGAGCGCGAGGACGTGCCGAACGCCACGCAGCGGGCGATCGCCATGGCGTTCCAGGTACCCGGCCAGGACGAGCTGCTGGCACCGTACGTCGACCGCTACCTCGGCGTGGCCGCCTCGGTGTGGGAGGACAAAGGCACCTACCGGGCCGGGCTCATCCTGACCTGGCTGTTCCCGCAGGTGCTGGTCACCGAGGCGACACGGGTCCAGGTGGCCGCGTGGCTGGACTCGACGGACGCGAACCCGGCTGCTCTCCGGCTGGTCGGCGAGGGGTTGGCCGACATCGAGCGGGCACTCCGCGCCCAGGCGCGGGATGCCACCGCTGACCACGCCTCAGCCTGACGCCGCGGTCTGCTCGGTGCGCCTCAGACGGGTTCGGTAGACGTGCTCGGTTGGCTCAGATCTGCGTGTTGCCTCAGACGTGCGTATTCCTGCGAACCTGTGGATTGCCGCAGATGAGCAGCTGGCTCAGATGTGCTCGGTGTGCAGGGTGTCGGGTTGCCGGGCGTGGTCGCCGAGCTGGTTGACACCCCGCACGATCCCCCCGGCGAGGTCGCCCGACGCGAACGCCGTCTGCATGGTCAGCGCGGCCAGCCCACAGGATCCGTCGTCGAGGACCAACCGAGCCTGCGCGCCGGTGACGATCTCGAGCGCGTGCCCACGAGGGTCGACGGCCACCAGTACGGCGAAGACGGAGTTCGGCAGCTGGGCGTGCAGACGCTGCGCCTCGGCCCGGGGATCGTTCCCGAGCGGTCCCACGTAGACGTGGAAGCCGAGTCCTGCGTCGGCACTCGCGCGGGTACGTGCCTTCTCGATCTGACGGTGCTGGTCGGGCGTGAACGGGTTACCAGCGGGCACTTGCGCCACCTCCAGCGGCCACCTCGTCGAGATCGTCGGTGCGGGCCGCTACCGCGGCGGCCTCGAGCTGTGGACGCTCGGCCGAACCGGCGCCCAGCTCTCCGCCGAACCACTGTGGCTGGCCCCACCAGGACACGTGGTCCCCGTCGCGCGAGCGGCTCGCCATCGACGGCGCCAGCACGAGCGCGGTGATGAGGGCGATGATGCCGAGCGAGCCACCGCCGAAGTACAGCAGCGCCTCGAGCATCGACATGTCGCTGGCGTCCTCCCAGCCGCGCAGTGGGGTGTTGGCCGCCGCGGGACTGACAGCGATGACCGTCAGGGCGCCCGCCAGTGCGATGACGACTGCCGCTGCTCGAATCGTCCGTACGACCGTGCCGGGCCTGTAGCGCATGTCGCAGAGGGTATCGGGCGACCCGCCGCTCGGCTCGCCCGGCAAGGCAGCCCGAGGGGCTGGTCCTCCGGACCGGCCCGGCACACTGTGGCCATGCCGGAGCTGCACGAGCTGTCCGCGCTCGACCTTGCTGCCGCCTACCGCCGTGGCGACACCTCGCCACGTGAGGTCGTCGACGCCCTGCTGGCCCGCGTCGAGGCCTTCGGTGACGCGGTGGGCGCGTTCGTCACGGTGACCGCAGAGGCGGCCAGTCGCGGCGCCGACCGCGCGGAGGCAGCCATGCGGGCCGACGGCGACGGGGCCCCGCTGTTGCTGGGAGTCCCGACCGCGATCAAGGACCTCAACCAGACCGCCGGTGTGCGCACGACGTTCGGCTCCGCTGTGCTGGCCGACACCGTGCCCGCGGTGTCCGACGAGGTCGTGCTCCGCATGGAGCGGGCCGGCCTGGTCAGCCTCGGCAAGACCAACACGCCCGAGTTCGGCGCTCCCTGCTACACCGAGCCGGAGGTGGCGCCACCGGCCCGCACGCCGTACGACCTCGACCGCTCGGCCGGTGGCTCATCGGGGGGAGCGGCGGCCGCGGTGGCCGCAGCACTCCTGCCGATCGCCCAGGGCAGCGACGGCGGCGGCTCGATCCGCATTCCGGCCAGCGCATGCGGGGTCGTCGGCTTCAAGCCGAGCCGCGGCCGCATCAGTAGCGCGCCCGTATACGGGGACATCACCGGCCTGGGCACCCCCGGCCCGCTGGCCACGACGGTCCGCGACGCGGCAGCGATGCTGGATGCCATGGCCGGTCCGGAGGTCGGCGACCCCACCTGGGCGGCGCCTCTGCCAGCGGACGAGACCTACCTCGGCTGGTGCCGGCGCTCCCCGGCCCGGCTCCGGGTTGCGCGGTTCGCGTCTCCGCCGATCGGCGACGGCGCCGTCGACGCCGACGTACTGGCCGGCTACGAGCGTGCCGCCGCGCTGCTCGACGGGCTGGGCCACGAGATCGTCGACATCGACCTTGCCCTGCCCGAGCAGGCCGTGCGGGCCTTCGAGGTGGTGTGGGCGGTCGGCTGTGCGGCGTGGCCGGTCGCGCCCGCGCGCGAGGCCGAGCTGCGACCCCTCACCCGATGGCTCCGCGGCCGGGGCGCAACCGTCCCGGCCCCGGAGTTCGCCAATGCGCTGGTGGCGATGCGGCAGACCGCCGCGGCGATCCGTCGGCAGCTGGCCCCGTTCGACGCCGTGCTCACGCCGACGCTCGCGCAGGTGCCGGCGCACGTTGGTGGGCTGCGGGACGATGACGACCCCGCGCGTGACTTCGCCCACCAGAAGCGCTTCACCCCTTTCACCGCGCTGTGGAACGTCACGGGCATGCCGGCCGTGTCCCTTCCCCTGCACTGGTCCGAGGCCCCTCCTCGCCTCCCGGTGGGGGTGATGCTCGCCGGACGAGCCGGCGACGATCACCTGCTGCTCGCCCTGGCCGCCCAGGTGGAGGACGCGGCGACCGTCTCGGGCCGCTGGCCGCACCCGGCCACGGCGTTCACCGCTGCCCAGGCGTGACTCCCGAGTGGGCCGGCGTCTCACCCGTCGACCTGCATCTGACGGGTTTGGGACCGGGGACCGCGTCTTCTACCGTCGTCGCGTGTCCCGTTGCCGACCGAGAGGACCGTCGTGGCTCTGACGTTGCCCACGGCCGCCTGCACCGACGACGACTACCTGTGCACGCTGGTCCGCAGCACCACCGGCAACGACACCGCGGCTGACTGGGTGAACCTGCTGGTGGCCAAGCCGGCCGCGATAGTCGGGTTGCTGCTCGTCGGCGTGGTGGTGCGCTGGCTGCTGCACCGGATCATCAACCGCATCACCACCCAGGCGGCCGAGGGCACCGTGCCGGGGGTGCTGCAGCGGGGCAGGACCGCCAAGGTGCTCGACAGCAACGCCCCCGCGCTGCAGCGGCGCCAACAGCGCGCGCGCACGATGGGGTCGCTGCTGAAGAGCATCACCACCGGCGTCGTGTTCACCGTCGTGGGCTTCATGGCGATCAGCGAGCTGGGCTACGACATCGCCCCGTTGATCGCCAGTGCCGGCATCCTCGGCATTGCCCTCGGTTTCGGCGCCCAGAGCCTGATCGCGGACTTCCTGTCCGGCGTGTTCATGATCCTGGAGGACCAGTACGGCGTCGGCGACGTCGTCGACCTGGGTGAGGCGACCGGTGTCGTCGAGGCAGTCGGTCTGCGGGTCACCCGGCTCCGCGACGTCAACGGCACGGTCTGGTACGTCCGCAACGGCGAGATCATGCGCGTCGGCAACCAGAGCCAGAACTGGGCGCGGGCGGTGCTGGACATCCCGGTGGCCTTCGGCGAGGACCTTGCAAGGATCCGGCGCGTGCTCGGCGAGATCGCCGACGCCCTGTACGAGGACCCCGAGTACGCGACCCTCGTGCTCGAGCGCCCCGAGGTGTGGGGTGTGGAGCGGTGGGACGCCGACGCCATGGTCGTACGCGTGGTGCTCAAGACCGCCCCTCTGGAGCAGTGGAATGTCGCCCGTGAGCTGCGGCAGCGGATCAAGCAGCGTTTCGACGAGCTGTCGATCGAGATTCCGTACGCCCAGCGCGTGGTCTGGCTGCGTCAGGACGGCGACGAGTCGCCCGGGGGTCCGGGGTCCGACGAGGACCTGGCTCCCTCGGAGGACAAGCGTGCCGCTGCCGGTGGACGCGCGGACGGCGAGCAGTCGGGTGAGACTCGATCATGACCTCCTCTCGGCTCTGTCTGGTGACCGGCGCGACGGGATACGTGGGTGGACGGCTGGTCCCCGAGCTGCTGGCCGCCGGGCACCGGGTGCGGGTGATGGTCAGGGACGCTCGACGGGTCGAGGGCAGAGACTGGGCGTCGGAGGTCGAGGTGGCCACCGCCGACGCCACCGACGCCGAGGCGGTCCGCGCGGCCCTCGACGGCGTCGACGTCGGTTACTACCTGCTGCACTCGATCGGTTCGGGCAGGGGCTTCGCGGACACCGAGGAGCGCACCGCCCAGACCTTCGCCGACGCGGCTGCTGACGCAGGCGTGGGTCGGATCGTCTACCTCGGCGGCCTTGCCCCGGCCGGCGAGAGGCTGAGCACGCACATGGCCTCGCGGGAGCGCGTGGGCGAGGTCCTTCTCGCCTCCGGCGTGCCGACGGCAGTGCTACGAGCCGCGGTGGTGATGGGCTCGGGTTCGGCCAGCTTCGAGATGCTCCGGCACCTGACCGAGCGGCTGCCGGTGATGATCACGCCGAAGTGGGTCGACAGCAAGCTCCAGCCGATAGCGATCCGTGACGTGCTGCGCTACCTCGTCGGCTGCGCCACGCTGCCCGCCGACGTCAATCGACAGTTCGACGTCGGCGGGCCGGACGTGCTCACGTACAAGGAGATGATGCTGCGCTACGCCGCGATCAAGGGTCTGCGGCGCCGCCGGATGGTGCGGGTGCCCGTGCTCACGCCGCGGCTGTCCAGCCACTGGGTGGGCCTGGTGACACCGGTCCCGAGCGGCCTGGCCAAGCCCCTGGTCGAGTCCGTCAAGCACACGTCCGTGGTCGGTGAGCGCGACATCGCTCGGTACGTCCCTGACCCGGCCGAGGGGCTCATCGGCTTCGACCGGTCCGTGGAGCTGGCGCTCGGCAAGATCCAGGACCTGCAGGTGCCGACCGCGTGGTCGTCGGCGAGCGGCGTGGGTGCGCCGAGCGAGCCGCTGCCCTCCGACCCCGACTGGGCCGGCGGCGACCTGTACGTCGATGCCCGCGACCGGGTCGTCCGGGCTCCGCCGGCGGCGTTGTGGAGAGTGATCGAGGAGATCGGCGGCGACAACGGCTGGTACTCCTTCTGGCTCGCCTGGGAGGTGCGCGGCTGGATCGACCGGTTCAGCGGCGGCCCGGGACTGCGCCGAGGTCGACGCAACCCGCGCGACCTGGTGGTCGGCGACCCGCTGGACTGGTGGCGCGTGGAGGAGATCGACGAGGGCCGGTTCATCCGGCTGCGTGCCGAGATGCGGCTGCCGGGGCTTGCCTGGCTGGAGCTGGAGGTCGTTCCGGGCGACGGGGACCACAGCACGCAGTTCCGCCAGCGAGCGCTCTTCCATCCCCGTGGCGTGCTCGGCCGGGCGTACTGGTGGGCGGTCTACCCCTTCCACGGCCTCGTCTTCGGCGGCATGCAACGCAACATCGCCAGGGCGGCCGAGCAGCGCGCCGCCGACGCGACCGCCGATCTCACGCCCTGACCCGGTTGGGCGGGCCGGGCGGGGATCCTGAGCCGGCGAGGCAGGATGGGTGTATGGCGACGCAGGACTCAGGGCAGACCTTCTACGAGGCGATCGGCGGAGCCGACACCATTGAGCGGATCGTGCACCGGTTCTACCAGGGGGTCCGCTCCGACCCGATGCTGCGCGCGATCTACCCCGAGGAGGATCTGGCCCCGGCTGAGGACCGCTTCACCAAGTTCCTCATCCAGTACTGGGGCGGGCCGACCACGTACTCGCAGGAGCGTGGACACCCTCGCCTGCGCATGCGGCATGCCCCCTTCTCCGTCACGCCCGAGGCGCGGGAGCACTGGCTTCATCACTTCCGGGCGGGACTCGACGAGGTCGCCCTGCCTGCGCATCTGGACGCCCAGTTCTGGGAGTACGTCGAGCGGGCATCGCTGATGATGATCAACACCCCCGACGACGACGACGTGCGCGTGCTGCCCCTGCACTAGGCGACCCGGTCAGTCGTCCTCGAACCGTGCCAGCACCTCCTGCTCGCCAGGTCGCATCCGACGCGGGCGTCCGTCGGCCAGCGTCACCGGCACGAGAACGGTCTGCGCGGTCACGTAACGCACCTCCGATCCGTCCTCGGCCCTGTCCAGCGCCTCGTAGTCGAGGGTGAACGAGGCCGACGTGGCCCGGGAGATCCACATCTCGATGCGCACCGGCTCGGGGCGGAAGACCAGGGCAGCCTTGTAGTCGATCACCAGGCGGGCCACGACCACCCCCTCGGCCAGCATGCCGCCGCCGGGTTGCGAGGAGAAGGCGTGGAACATGTCCACCCGGGCCTCCTGCAGGTACTCCAGCCATGTGACGTTGTTCACATGCCCGTAGGCGTCCATGTCGGACCAGCGTGGCTTCAGGTCGAACACGTGGCGAGGCACTCGGCCATCCTGGCGCCTCCGGGCGGCCGGAGCACGTAGGCTTGAGATCCCCGTTACCCAGGAGTAGCCACATGCCCGAGGCCGTCATCGTCGCCGCCGCCCGCTCGCCCATCGGTCGGGCGCACAGGGGCTCGCTCGCGCAGATGCGTCCCGACGACCTGACCGCCGCGATCGTCCAAGCGGCGTTGGAGCAGGTCCCCGCCCTCGACCCGACCAGGATCGACGACCTCTACCTGGGCTGCGGGCTGCCTGGCGGGGAACAGGGCTACAACATGGCCCGCGTGGTCGCGACCCTGCTCGGTCTCGACCACCTGCCGGGCGCCACCATCAACCGCTACTGCTCGTCCAGCCTGCAGACCACCCGCATGGCCTTCCACGCGATCAAGGCCGGCGAGGGCGACGCCTTCGTCTCGGCAGGGGTCGAGTGCGTCTCGCGCTTCACCAAGGGCAGCTCGGACGGACTACCGGACACGATGAACCCGGCCTTCCACTCCGCGCAGGAGCGTTCCCAGCGCCGCTCCCAGGGCGGGGAGCCGTGGTCCGATCCGCGCGAGGCGGGTGACCTGCCCGACATCTACGTGGCCATGGGTCAGACCGCCGAGAACGTCGCCCAGCTGCGCGGCCTGTCCCGCCGGGAGCTCGACGAGTTCGGCGTACGCAGCCAGAACCTCGCGGAGAAGGCGGTTCTGGACGGCTTCTGGAAGCGGGAGATCACCCCTGTCGCCACTCCCTCCGGCGACCTCGTGACCGAGGACGACGGTCCGCGGCCGGGCGTCACCTACGAGGGCGTGTCCGCGTTGAAGCCCGTCTTCCGTCCCGACGGTGTTGTGACCGCCGGCAACTGCTGCCCACTCAACGACGGCGCGGCCGCCGTCGTGGTGATGTCCGACCGTCTGGCCGCCGAGCTCGACGTCACCCCGCTGGCGCGCATCGTCTCGACCGGGGTGACCGCGCTGTCCCCCGAGATCATGGGGCTCGGACCGGTGGAGGCGTCGAAGCAGGCGCTGAGTCGGGCCGGGATGAGCATCGACGACATCGACCTGGTGGAGATCAACGAGGCTTTCGCCGCCCAGGTGGTGCCGTCCTACCAGGACCTCGGGGTCGACATCGACCGGCTCAACATCAACGGCGGCGCCATCGCCGTGGGCCACCCCTTCGGCATGACCGGCGCCAGGCTCCAGGCCACGATGCTCAACTCACTGTCGTGGCACGACAAGCAGACTGCGCTGGTGACCATGTGCGTGGGCGGTGGACAGGGGATGGCCCTCGTACTCGAGCGGCTGGCCTGACCGCCCGGGCCCAGGGCGGCCCGGGCCCGGACGGTCAGCGTCGGCCAGAGCCTGGATGACAGGTCAGGCCGTGTCGGTGGACCGGATGGCCTGCACGGTGAGCGAGATCGTGACCGCGTCGCCGATCAGCAGCTTGCCGCCGTCCAGGGGCACGTTGAAGTCGACGCCGAAGTCCTTGCGACTGATCTGGCCGGTCGCCTCGAGGCCGACGCGCTCGTTGCCGTAGGCATCGGTACCCACACCGAGCAGCTCGACAGCCAGCTCGACCTCACGGGTGACGCTCTTGACGGTCAGGTCCCCGATCGCCACGAAGTCGTCACCACGCGGGCGCAGCTCCTTGGACCGGAAGGTCATGGTCGGCTGGGTCGCGGCGTCGAAGAAGTCGCTCGAGCGCAGGTGGTCGTCGCGCTGCGGCGTGCCGGTGTCGACCGACGAGAGGTCGATGGTGGCCTCCGCGGACGACGACAGCGGGTCGTCGGTCACCACGATCGAGCCGTCGAACGTCTTGAAGGTGCCGCGCACCTTGCTCATCAAGTGACGGACGGTGAAGGCGACCTCGGTGTGGGTGGGGTCGATGGTCCAGGTGCCGGCCGTCAGGCCGGGCACCACGGTGGCAATGGCAGTCATGGTGGTGCTCCTTGGTCTCAGTTGGTTGAGTGTTCAACAACAGCTCCGACGATACGCCTCGAAAGTTAAAAGATCAACTAACTCTCGGCTAGACTTGCCCCATGGCCAGGACCCAGGCGCCGACACAGTGGTTGACCCCTGCCCAGCAGCACGCGTGGCGCAGCTTCCTGCTCGGCTCGACCCGCCTGTTCGACCAGCTCGAGCGCGACCTGCGCGTCGAGCACGATCTGTCCCTGGCCGAGTACGAGATGCTCGTCCGCCTGTCGGAGGCCCCGGACCGCAGGCTGAGGATGGCCGAGCTGGCCTCGTCGGTCTCCCACTCGCGCAGCCGTGTCACCCACACCATCAGCCGCCTCGAGGCCAGCGGCCTGGTCGCGCGCGCCGCCTGCCCGACCGACCGGCGGGGCGTCATCGCCTCCTTGACCGACGAGGGCTTCGCCCGGCTGGTGGACGCCGCGCCGACGCACGTCGACGGCGTTCGCCGCTACCTGGTCGACGTCGGCGACCCCGGCGATTTCGAGGCCGCGGGGCGGGTCTTCGCCGCGACGGCCAGCCGGCTCGACCCGCAGTGCGCCTCCGCGGAGCTCGGCGTCAGTCGCGGGTGAGTCGTCGGTACGTCACCCGGTGCGGACGCGCCGCCTCGACGCCGAGCCGCTCGACCTTGTTGGCTTCGTAGTCGGCGAAGTTGCCCTCGTACCAGAACCACTGCGCGGAGTCGTCGGCCGTGCCCTCCCACGCCAGGATGTGCGTCGCCACCCGGTCCAGGAACCAGCGGTCGTGGGAGACCACCACACCGCAGCCGGGGAACTCCAGGAGCGCGTCCTCGAGCGACTGCAGGGTCTCCACGTCAAGGTCGTTGGTCGGCTCGTCGAGCAGCAGCAGGTTGCCGCCCATCTTCAACGTCAACGCCAGGTTGAGCCGGTTGCGCTCGCCCCCGGACAACACCCCTGCCCGCTTCTGCTGATCGGGGCCTTTGAACCCGAACGACGCCACGTAGGCGCGGCTCGGCACCTCGAAACGGCCCACCTTGATGAAGTCCAGACCATCGGAGATCAGCTCCCAGACGTTCTTGTTCGGGTCGAGGCCGCCCCGCCCCTGGTCCACGTACGAGATGGTCACGGTATTGCCGATGGTCAGAACGCCATCGTCCGGCTTCTCCTCCCCCACCACCATGCGAAACAGCGTCGACTTGCCCACGCCGTTCGGGCCCACGACGCCCACGATGCCCGCACGCGGCAGCGAGAACGACAGGTCGTCGAACAGCTTCCGGCCGTCGAACCCCTTCTCGAGGTCTCGAGCCTCGAGGACCACGTCTCCCAGTCGGGGCCCGGAGGGGATGTTGATCTCCTCGAAGTCGAGCTTGCGGGCGCGCTCGGCCTCCGCCGCCAGCTCCTCGTAGCGCTGCAGCCTGGCCCGGCTCTTGGCTTGTCGGGCCTTGGGGTTGGAACGGACCCACTCCAGCTCCTTTTCCAGGATCCGCTGCCGCTTGGCGTCCTTGCGGCCCTCGACCACGAGCCGGCCCCGCTTGGTCTCCAGGTATGTCGAGTAGTTTCCCTCGTACGGGAAGGCCCGACCGCGGTCGAGCTCGAGGATCCACTGGGCGACGTTGTCGAGGAAGTACCGGTCGTGGGTGACGGCGAGCACCGCCCCCGGGTAGCTCGCCAGGTGCTGCTCCAGCCACTGCACGCTCTCGGCGTCGAGATGGTTCGTGGGCTCGTCGAGCAGCAGCAGATCGGGCTGCTGGAGCAGCAGCTTGCACAGGGCGACTCGACGGCGCTCGCCCCCGCTCAGGTGGTCGACGGGTGAGTCGCCAGGCGGGCAGCGCAACGCGTCCATGGCCTGCTCCAGGCGCGAGTCGAGATCCCACGCGCCCGCGTGGTCCAGCTCGGTCTGGAGCTCACCCATCTCGGCGAGTAGCGAGTCGTAGTCGGCCTCGGGGTCGGCGAGAGCCTCGGAGATGGCGTCGAAACGCTCCTTGTGCCCGAGCGTCTCAGCCACCGCCTCCTGGACGTTCTCGAGCACCGTCTTGTCCTCGGACAACGGCGGTTCTTGCAGGAGGATGCCGACCGTGGCGTCCTGGTCCTTGATGGCGTCGCCGTTGTTGGGTTGCTCCAGACCAGCCATCACCTTGAGCATGGTGGACTTCCCGGTGCCGTTAGGGCCGACCACGCCGATCTTCGCGCCGTGAAGGAACGACAACGTGACGTTGTCGAGAACCACCTTGTCACCGAGGCGCTTGCGCACGTTGCGCAGCGTGAAAACGAACTCCGCCATACCGCTGAGCCTAGGTGGTGAGGACCCCTCAGGCGGCGCCGGGCTCCACCAGTGGCCCCGGGTCCTGGCTGGTCTCGAGGCGCCGCACCAGCTCGCTGTCGTCGATGTCATCCTCGTGCGGCGTGGTGGTCCGCTCGGTTCGTCGGTACGCCGTGGTTCCGCGGTTGAGGTCGTGGCCGATGGCCATCGCCTCCACGACCAGCCGGCTGCGTTCCTCCCCCGCCTGGTCCTTCCACTTCGAGGCCCGCAGGCGGCCGGTGACGATGACTGGCTCGCCCTTGCGCACAGACGCCTTCACGTTGTGCGCCAGGCCCCGCCATGCCTTCACCGTGATCCAGATCGTCTCCTGGTCACGCCACCCCCCCGACGAGCGGTCGTACCACCGCGGTGTGGAACCCACCCGGAACAATGCCCGCGCGTTGGTGCCGTTGCCCTCCACGAACTCCACGTCGCTGCCGACGTACCCCCCGATGGTCACCGTCGCGTCCTGCATGCGTCCTCCTCGTCTGCTCAGCCGATCCGCGCACAGCCTGCGCGAACTAGTCAGCGGCTGGTGGGCGCGGGCGCCTCGGCTGTGGACGAGGGGCGACGATGGCGCCGGAGGCAGGCTCGCTACCGGAGAGTCCCCGAAGGCGGCGCCGTTCGTGACATGCCGGACGGGGGGACCGGCCCGACCGGGGCCGACCACGACACGGGCGGCATCACCACGAACGGGCGCCAGCTGTGCATGCGCTCCAGGTGAGCGTGCACGCGCTGGATGCCGTCGGCCGGTGCGGTGCCGCGCAGCACGCGGTCATGCATGAAGGCCATCTCGGTGCACGCCTGCTGGTAGGCATGCAGGGCCTTGGCCGCGTCCGGGCCGGCCACTTTCGCAGCGAACCGCCGGGCCGCCGCGCGGTCACCGAGTCGCACCAGCCAGTGCACCTCTGCCGGGTGCAGCCAACCCCGCCCGGCAGCGTCGCCGAGAGCCCGGGTCAGAATCGTCTGCTCGCGGGTGCGAGCCCAGGCGGCGAGGCCGATGCCCGCGGCCACCAGCGGGAGCATCGCGCAGAAGTAGGTGAGCAGGAAGACCCTGGCGCCACCGATCAGTGCGGACCCGTTCCAGGCCGCGTGCAAGCCGATGGCGACCGCAACGCCGAGCACCGGGGCGGTGTACCGCCACCACCGGCGCTTCGTGATGACCGCCAGCGCGATGCCGAGCCCGATCGCGGACGTGAACAACGGGTGGGCGAACGGGCTGAGCAGGCCGCGGACGAAGAACACCGAGCTCGTTCCCGCCACTCCGGTGATGGCCGGGTCCAACAGGCCGCTGTAGGCGCCCGAGTAGTAGAGGACGTTCTCGGTGAACGCGAAGCCGACACCGACGAGGCCCGCGTAGATGAGGCCGTCGAGGATGCCTCCCACGATGTGTCGCCGCCAGATGACGACCAGCACGACGAACAGGCCCTTGGCCAGCTCCTCCACGACTGGAGCCACAGCCACGACAAGGGTGCGTTGCGAGGCGCCGAGCGCATCCTGTGCCAACCACTCGAGCGATCCGGCGATGACCACCGAGATCACGGCGCCCCATACGAGGGCAGCGACGAGGAAGCGCAGGGGCTCGGGCTCGTAGCGGTCGAGCCACAGGTACGCGCCGACCAGGACCGGCACCGGCACAGCTGCCAGGACCAGGGTCAGTGCACTGCCCTGAGCGCTGTCGCTTCGCATGGCCGCGAGGACGATCACGCCCAGGACACCGACAGCCGCCACGATACTCACGACGACGATGAGCATCGTGCGACCGCGCCCCCGATCGAGCTGAGGACGCGGTAGGCCGGCGGGTCGCGCCGGCGCGGGCACCTGCTGCCCCCAGGGCGGCGCGGGCGGTGGCCAGGACATGCTCGAAGCGTACGGGCGGGCCGTGGCCGCCGTGTCGCCGTGCTGAGGCTGGGGGGCCAGCCTGGTTATCGTGGGGAGTCGCTCGCGCGCTCGTAGCTCAGTTGGATAGAGCAGTGGTCTTCTAAACCACCGGTCGCAGGTTCGAATCCTGCCGGGCGCACTGCATCGTCGCAGCGCAGAGCCCTGGTGCATGGCGGACGGCCGACGAGCTCTGACCCGAGGCGTGACACCTTGCGAACGTGTTCCTGGCTCACGCCCATTACCTGGGACGATAGCCCTCGTACAGCGGCTGCTGACCCTTGGGCGAGACCCGCGGTTAGTCGGCCGACCCCTTGGGTACCACTCGCCATGAAGATCGGACGACTCGTTGCCCGCACGGTGATCGGCGGACTATTCATCGGCCACGGCACGCAGAAGCTTTTCGGGTGGTTCGGCGGCCCAGGCTTGGAGGGCACCGAACAGATGATGGGGGCGCTGGACATGCGGCCCACCCGTCCTAACGCGCTGGCGGCCGGGATCAGCGAGACTGCCGGGGGCGCGCTGCTCGTGGCGGGAGCAGCCACTCCACTGGCGGCGTCCAGCCTGATCGGCACGATGCTGACCGCGATCCGTAAGGTTCACCAGCCGAAAGGCGTATGGGCCGCGCAGGGCGGCTGGGAATACAACGCAGTTCTCATCGCGGCCCTCGTCGCCCTCATCGATACCGGCCCCGGCGAGCTGTCTGTGGATGCCGCGCTCGGCCGAGACGAGTGGGGGTCGGGATGGGCGCTGGGCGGTCTGGCCCTAGGTGCGGCAGCTTCCGCGGCGGCAGTCGCCATGGGCAGGCGCGCACCGGCGCCGGGAGACGCGGCCTCAGCGGGTCCGGCCGCAGATGCAGCGCTCGGCGAGACGGCGGGCGACCCGACCACGGTCGAGACCGACAAGCCCTGAACCAGGAGCTGAGCACGTGCTCGTACGGAGACCGGTCGAGGTCGAGCCCAGCCGACCGGTCGATCGGTCCTCTGTCACCGCCCACAAAGTGCGGCTTGACTCTTGACCTCCGCGTCGACCCGGGACGAGGGGGTGAGCATCACCAGCTCGTCAGCTCAAGCTCCGCCGGCTCGACGGGGTCGCTTTCTCGGCCGAGGGCGACGCGGGGCTGGAGCCGAGCCCGCGGACTGCCAGGTCTCGGTCGGGCATTCAGGAGCGAATGTGAATGGACTTCCTGGCGAGCCACCACCTGCCGTCATCGCGGAAGAAGTCGAGCTCTACCTCGGATGAGGCATTGCCAGCGCAGGTCGGATACGCGCGGTTCTGCCAGCTTCGAACTCTTGCGTCGAGTTTTCCGCGAGTGTCGAAAACGCGGTGGACCCGGTGCTTGGCCCACGTTCGCTCGACCTTGTGGAACTCCTGCAGCGTGACGCAGCCTCCGGTGTCGGCGTCAGCAGGTAGGGCAACAAATAGGCCAGCGGTCGTCAGCCCGACGGCCACAGCGGCAGCGGAAATACGTGTCCTCATGGCGAACGAACATATAACGTCACGGCGTCCGCACATAGCCCGGAGGCAAATAAAAAAAGCCTCAGCATGATGATTACTGTCGCGAGAGTTTGCCTGTTTTCATGTCAGCAAGGCCATTCGCCCTCGAGTGAGTGGCATGCACGAAATGACGCCTTCATGCATGGCTACCATCGCGTCGGAATCGGCTACAGCGTCACTCCGGGATCGCTCACGTCGTGATCTGTCCATCGCTTCCGCACCAGCCAGCCGAGCACCACCGCGGTGGCGACCAGTGCTCCGACCGCAAGCCAGGGGCTGGTTGCAGGCATCCGTCGATTTCCCACGCTGCCATCGTAGGACGTCCTCCGCTGATGATCACGGCAACGTCGCGAGCGCCGACGGGCGGACTTCAGTCTGGCGGGCCGGCCCGGCGCACTTCCGCACAACTACTTCCGGACCCGAAAGACAACGCGACCACGCAGTGGCAACGGTGGCTTCTCGGGCCGGCCCCCGACACATCCACCTTCGCATAGACCTTCCTACGTTGGCCAGGGGCGGGCAGCCGCGTCGCCCGCGTAGCGGTCGATCAGTGACGCGGCCTGCGGGTATTGCGTGGCGAGTTCCGCCGGATCCGCGATGTCGGCTTCTCCAGCGGCGACCGCCGGCCATGAAGTGGTCCCCAGCAGGGTCCACCGGCCAGTGGTGTGCGCGGTGTGGTACGTGCGGCCAGGAATCTCCAGCTGCGGACGCATCCCTGCCACAAGGTCCGGACCGACCAGCGTCTCCTTCGCGTTGCCGTCCGCCAGGAGCAGCACTTGAAGAGGCTCACCCGCGTAGTAGTGGTAGATCTGGTCCGACGCGATCGCATGCAGCCGGACAGGATGGTCCGGGGTGACCAGGAAGTACAGCGCGGCACCGCCGGGACGAGCCGACCGCGACTCGTCGGGAGCCACCTCGAAGGGCGCCACGAACGTGTTCACGGTGTAGCCACAGGTGCCGCCGGGCTGCAGCCCGAGAGTCGCGATGATGTCGACTGCCTCCATGAGTGCACCCTAGACTTCGTCGGCAGGTCAACCGGTCCTCTGCGCGGATATCGGGCACTGCGCCCCGGACCATGCGCCCGGTTGCGCGCGTGGGCAACGGATACCAGAGGTCGCGATGAGCGCGTTGCTGGTCATCCTGAGCGTCGTGGAGCCGTCGCCATCGACTCGGGCCGGGCATGGCGTGCCCCGCGATCCCCGGTGAAGCGACCGGTCTGCACCGCCTAGGAACGACGATCAAGCGTGCTGGGCCGCAGTACCCCTTGCAGGTCGCCGGCGGGGATGGCGTAGCAGCCGCTGTTGCATTCCTGGCTGGGTCGATGCAGGTGGACGATCACGGGATCCTCCACCACGGCGGGAAAGACCTGCTCCTCCATCTGGCGAGTATGCGCGCCCCACGACTCCAGCGGGCGCAGACATGCGGAAGCGGCCGGTCCTCACAGAGAACCGGCCGCCTGCCGCTCTGGCACGGGTCACCCGTGCGCGTGCGTGAACTCCGCGGTCAGCGGGTGGTGCCGGTGGTGCCGACGTCGCCGTCGGTGGTGATGCGCTCCTTCTGGACATCCTCGGACACGGTCTGCTCGTCGGTGACCGTCTCCTTGCCGAGCTTCACCCGCTCGACCGGCTCCGCCGTCTTCTGCACGACGGGCTTCTCCTCGTGCAGCACGACCTCGTGCTCCTCCTCGGAGATGGCCGGGCCCTCGGTGGCGTCGCCGACGTTGCGGTCGGTGATCGGCTCGGTCTCGAGCACGGCCCGCTCCTTGCTCACCGGAACCGTCTTCGTGACCTGCTCGGTCTCCACGTACTTGCGCAGCCGCGCGCGGCCGGCCTCCTGCGAGGTGGTGCCGACCTGGAGGTTCTCCTCCGAGCGGGTCATGGCCTGGTCCGTGGTGGGACCTGAGGTGTCGTGACCCACGGTGCCGGTGGTGGTCTGCGAGGTCTGCGTGCCGGTGTCCCACGCCACGCCGTAGTGGTCGTACAGGCGCCGCTCCTCCTCGGGGGAGAGGTGGCCGTCGTCACCCACGTGCGGGGCGTCCTTCACGCGGTCCTTGTCGTGGTGCACCGTGAGGCGGTCGCCCGAGAACTCCGCGTCGCGGATCGGGACGAAGCTCTCGCTGGTCCCGAACAGGCCGGTGTTCACCGTCGCCCACTCCGGCTCGCCGCTGTTGTCGTCGAAGTAGATCTGACCGACCTTGCCGATCTTCTCACCGTTCGAGTCGTAGGCGGTCGTTCCGATGATCTGCTGTACCTGGTCCTGAGCAATCATGCGCTCTCCTTCGAGTCGTACGGGGGGTGTGCCGGACAGCCTCTCTTTGGGGTCCGGCCGCGTCGCTTCTTGTCCCGTACCCGACCTCTCCGGGCCGAAACACTTTCCGGCCAAGTGAATGAGTTCGGCCGCTCGGGCTCGTCTCACAGGTCACACAAAAGCTCCCATGCCGGTGATCGCTCGGCCGACGATGAGGGTGTTGATCTCGCGCGTGCCCTCGTACGAGTAGATGGCCTCGGCATCGGCGACGAACCGACCGACGTGATGCTCCAACAGGATGCCGTTGCCGCCCAGCACCTCGCGCGCCCATCCGACGGTCTCGCGCATGCGCACCGTACAGAAGGCCTTCGCGAGGGAGGCGTGCTCGTCCCGCAGCACGTCCGCATCCTGCAGCTGCGACACCCGGGCGCACATCGCGGTCGACGCGGTGACGTTGCCCAGCATCCGGACAAGCAGGTCCTGCACCAGCTGGAACCCCGCGATAGGCCGGCCGAACTGCTCACGCTCGCCGGTGTAGCGCAAGGCGTGCTCGTACGCTCCGCGTGCGCAGCCGGTGGCCATCCAGGCCACGCCGGCCCGGGTGAGCCTGAGCACCCGCGCCGTGTCGGCGAACGAGTTCGCTCCCGCCAGCCTGTTCTCCTCGGCGACCCGCACGCCGTCGAGCCGGATGGTGGCGTTCTGCACCGCCCGCAGCGCGATCTTGTCCCGCTGCAGCTCGAAGCTCATGCCCTCGGCACCCTTGTCGACCACGAAGCCCTTCACCTGGCCATCCGCGGTGTCACGCGCCCAGATGACGATCAGGTCCGCGAAGGTGGCGTTGCCGATCCACTTCTTCTCCCCGTCGAGCACCCAGTGATCCCCGTCACGGCGGGCGCTGGTGGCGAGTCCGCCCGCGACGCCGGAGCCCTGGTCCGGCTCGGTCAACCCGAAGGCGCCGATCAGGTCCATGCTCGCCATCGCCGGTAGCCACCGCTGCCGCTGCTCGTCGGAGCCGCACAGGTGCACCGAGCCCATGGCAAGACCACCGTGAACGCCGAAGAACGTGGCGATGGAGGGGTCGGTACGCGCGAGCTCCATGGAGATCATGCCGTCGGCCAGGCTGCTGCGACCTGGACATCCCGGTCCGTCGAACTGGACACCGGCGATACCGAGCTGTGCGAACCCGGGAAGGAGCTCGTGCGGGAACTGCGCACGGGTCCAGTACTCGTTGATCACCGGCTCGACGGTCGTCGTCATGTGCTCCCGGACTCGTGCCATGAGCTCGCGGTCCGCGTCGGGCAACAGCAGCTCGAAGCCGAGGAAGTCGGACTCCGGCACGTCGGTCAGATCCATGTCATCCGCTCCACCAGCCGTTGGGCGTGTCACTTCCCCTGGTGAAGCGCACGATCGGTTCGATGCCTATCACCCGTCGAGCGACGCGTCGGAAAGGAACTGGTCCACGATCGGTGCGAGCGCGTCGCTCTCGGTGAGGATCCCGAGATGGCCACCCGAGTAGACGTGCAGCCGGGCACGCGGTATCAACCGCTCCAGGATCTTCGCGTTGACGAGCGGGATGATGGGGTCGTCGTCGCCGGCCAGCACGAGCGTCGGCTGTGGCACGAACCGCAGGAACGGCAGGCTGCACCAGCCCGCTGCCGCTGCGAGCTGCAGGTAGTAGCCGCGCCGCGAGGTGGTGGGGCTGGCCGAGTGCAGGAGGCGCGCCGCCCGCTCGGGATGCTCGCGCATGCTGCCCCCGTAGATGTCGGCCGAGATGCGTCTCGCGTACTCCGGGTCGCGGTGCCGGCGCGGGGTCAGCATCTTGGTGAGGATCCTGGGATGCGCCGGAACCATCAGCGTGCCGGTCCCGGTCGCCACCAGCACCAGCCGTCGAACCTGTTCCTTGCGCTGCACGGCCAGCTGCTGCGCCAATGCGCCACCCCAGGACAGGCCGAGCACGTCGACCTGCTGGTAACCGAGCTCCTCGACCGCCGACATCACCCACGGAGCCAGCATCGCCAGCAGGTACGGCCGCCGCGGTACGGGCGATCCGCCGACGCCGGGCACGTCGAAGCGGATGACGCCTCGGTCGGGGTCGAGCGCGTCCACGAACGGCTGCAGCACCTCCATGCTGGCGCCAATGCCGTTGCACAGCAGCAGCGGCGGCTGCGTCGCGGCTTGTCCCTGCGCAGATCGGACGGATACCCGTATCTCTCGTCCGTTCACCACCAGTGTCGTCAGCCGGTGTCTGTCAGCGGTCGTGGACATAGGTTCCAGGAGCATCGCAGACGAGCGGGTATGCCGCAGACCCGAGTCGACGCGGCCTGTTGCGCTCGGGACCGGTGCGTGCGGCGAGCCAGTCGGTGTAGTCGTCCCACCAGCTGCCGTCGACGGTCGTCGCCGACTCCAGCCAGCGCTGTGGGTCTGCAGGATTGTCGTCGGCGATCCGATAGCTTGCCCGTGGGTTCCCGGGCGGGTTCACCATCGAGGCGATGTGCCCGCTCGTCGACAGCACGAAGCGAGTGTTCCCGCCGAGCAGCTGGGTCGTGCGGTAGCAGGACTCCCACTTGCAGAGATGGTCGGCGATGCCCGCGACGAGGTAGGCATCGGTGTCGACCTTGCCGAGGTCGACCGGCGACCCGAGCATCACCGCCCCACCGGGTTCGGTGACCGAGTTCGTGACGGCCAGCTCGATGAAGTCGCGATGCAGGGCTGCGGTCATCCTGACCGGGTCGGCATTCCAGTAGAGGATGTCGAACGCCTTGGGCTCCTTGCCCAGCAGGTAGTTGTTGACCCAGTAGCTCCAGATCAGGTCATTCGGCCGCAGCCAGGCGAAGACCTCGGCAAGCCTTGCCCCGTCGAGGTAGCCCTGGCGGCGCGACGCCGCCGTCGCGGCCGCGGCCACCTGCTGCGACAGCAGGGCACTCGGAGCCCCGGCCCTTGTCTGGTCGAGCACCGTGACCGCCAGGGCGCACGCCGCTACGCGGTCCAGGGCGCCGACATGGGCGAGATGCCCCAGCAGCATCGAGGCGAGCATTCCCCCGGAGCACAGGGCGAGCAGGGCTATCCGCTTCTCCCGGCAGATGCTCTGCGCGGCGTCCATGGCGTCGAGAACGGCCTGACCGTACGAGTCCAGGCCCCAGTCGGCGTGGCGGGCGTCAGGGTTGCGCCACGAGATGACGAAGACCTGCTGGCCGCTGCGGACAAGGTGCTCGACGAGGCTGCGCCGCTCGGCCAGGTCGACCACGTAGTACTTGTTGATGGTCGGAGGCACGATCAGCAGGGGCACCCGGCGCACCTTCGTTGTCTGCGGCGTGTACTGCAGCAGCTCGAACGCCTCGGTGCGCAACACCACCGCCCCAGGTGTCACCGCGAGATCCACGCCCACCTCGAACGCGTCGGGTTCGACCATGGCCGGCACCCGTGGCGGGGTGGAGAAGTCGCGCACCAGGCGCCGGAGACCCTCGAGGAGGTTGCCGCCCCCGGTGTCGATGACCGCCTTCAGCACCGTCGGGTTCAGCAGCGGGTTGTTGCTCGGGGCGGCGGCCTCGATCAGGTTGCCGACCAGGAAGCTCATCCGCTGGTGATCGCCCCAGCCGAGCTCTGCGTCATCCACGAGACCCCGGCCGGCCTCCCCCACCGCCAGGTAGCCCTGGACCGCTCGGGCAAACACTGGGTTCTGCGACCACGCCTCGTCGGCGAACCGGCGGTCCTTGTCGTGCGGAGCGAGCTCCGACCGGCCGACCCCGATCCTGGCCAGCTCCCCGATGAGCGCGCGGCCCCGGCTGACGACGCGCTTCGGCCGCCTGGCCAGGCTGGCGGCGAAGCGGATGCCGGACGTGCCCGGGAGGAACCTGCGCAACGGGCCGAGGGCGGCGTCGGTGAGCAGCAGGTCGAGCGGCGCGGCGACGTCCGCGCCGGCCTCGTCGGCGCGGTGCCCGCCGCCAGGGGTGTCGTCCCCGCTCATCCCCCCGCCTCGACACCGGGAGGGCGGACCTCGCGGCGGAGGATCTTGCCCGTCGGGCCCTTCGGCAGCTCGTCCACGATCCAGACCTGGCGCGGGTACTTGTAGGCGGCGAGCTCGCCCTTGGCGAAGTCCCGCAGCTCATCCTCCGTCGCCTCCGCTCCGGGCTTGAGCGAGACCGCCGCCGCCACCTCTTCGCCGAGCTCGTCATGGGCAACGCCGACCACGGCGACCTCGGCCACGGCGTCGTGTCCGTACATCGCCTCCTCGACCTCACGCGGGTAGACGTTGTAGCCGCCGCGGATGATCAGATCCTTCTTCCGATCGACGATGTAGAAGTACCCGTCTTCGTCCTTCTTGGCCACGTCCCCGCTCAGGAACCAGCCGCCCGGCAGGGCTGCCTCGGTGTCCTCGGGCCGGTTCCAGTAGCCCTTCATGATGTTCTCGCCCCTGATGGCAATCTCGCCCACGTCACCGTCGGGCACCTCGTTGCCGTCGTCGTCGCGGACCTGCATCTCGACGCCGCGGACGGGAACTCCGATCGAACCGGGCTTGCGCTCCATGTCGGGGTGGTTGAACGACGCAACCGGCGAGGTCTCCGACAGCCCGTACCCCTCGAGGACGATGCAGCCGAAGGTCTTCTCGAAGCCGTGCATCACCTCGACCGGCATCGCCGAGCCGCCCGAGATGCACGTGCGCAGTGAGGACACGTCGTACGAGTCGGAGTCGGGGACGTTCAGCATCGCCGAGTACATCGTCGGGACGCCCTCGAAGACCGTGACCTTGTCGCGCGCGATGACCTCCAGCGCCTTCGCCGGGTCGAACCGGGGAACCAGCGTCAGGCAGGCGCCGGCGACGACGGCGGCGTTGAGCCCGCAGGTCAGGCCGAAGCAGTGGAACAGCGGGAGACAGCCCATGACGACGTCCTCGGGCTCGAGGCAGATCAGCGTCTCGGCCGTCAAATCGGCGTTGGTGGCCAGGTTGGCATGCGTGAGCTCTGCGCCCTTGGGACGGCCGGTCGTACCCGAGGTGTAGAGCAGTACAGCCGTGTCCTCGTCGTCGCGGGCGACGACCTCGGTCACCGGCTCGTGCTGGGTCAGCAGGTTCCCCAGACCCGCGGCGTCCACCGGAACGCAGGTGATGCCGACCTTGTCCGCGGCAGCACTGGCCTCGTCGGCCACGTCGCGCCAGGCGAACACCACCGCAGCCCCGGAGTCCTCCAGGTAGTAGGTGATCTCGCGCGCCTTGAGCAGCGGGTTCATCGGTACGACGACCGCGCCGGCCATGAGCGCCCCGTAGAACAGCGCCGGGAACGGAGGGATGTTCGGCAGCACCAGCCCAACCCGGTCGCCCGGCCGCACGCCGTGGGTGCCCAGCATCCGGGCCACGCGCCGCGCCTCGTCGGACAGCTCGGCGTAGGTGAGCACCGCATCGTCCAGCCGGACGGCGGGGCGGTCGGGATGAGCTTCAGCCGCGCGGGTCAGGTTGTCTGCCAGCGTCGTCATACACGCTCCTGGAGTTCGGCGCGGGCCGTGGTGCAGGCCGCACGACGGCATGGTCGGGAAGTGCTGGACACCAGGGTCAGTGTGCCCTGGATCACACGATCTGGCAGCATCGACGCCGAACCGGTCGGCTGCTCCCAGCTGGCGGCTGAAGGCGACGCGCGTCCCTGTCCGCGACCACCCACCTGTCCTCGGAGGCACCATGAACGCCCTCAACCAGACCGACGAACGGGCCACGCCCATTGCCGGCGAGAAGCTGGCCGGAAAGGTGGCCCTGGTCACCGGCGGCAGCCGCGGCATCGGCGCCGCGATCTGCCGCAGCCTGGCCAGCCAGGGCGCATCGGTCGCCGCCGGCTACAGCGGCAACCGCGAGCGCGCCGAACAGTTCCTGAAGGAGTTCGACGACTTCTTCGACGGCAGCGGACGCGCCACCGTCCACCAGGGCAACGTCTCGCGCCCCGAGGACTGCAGTCGCGTGATCGAGGAGGTCCTTGACCAGCACGGCCGGCTGGACATCCTCGTCAACAACGCCGGCATCACCATCGACAAGATGGCCATGAAGATGTCGGTGGAGGACTGGGACACGGTTCTCGCCGTGAACCTGTCCGGCTCGTTCTACATGGCCAAGCCCGCGCTGCAGCACATGCTCGAGCGCGGAACCGGTCGCATCATCTTCGTGTCGTCCGTGATCGGCGAGACCGGCAACGTGGGCCAGGCCAACTACGCCGCCTCGAAGGCGGGGATGCTCGGCCTGACGAAGACCCTCGCCAGGGAGGCCGCCTTCGTCCTGGAGCGAGGCGGGAAGCGCGACGATGACGGCGTCGGGATCACCGTGAACACCGTATCGCCCGGTTTCGTCGCCACGGAGATGGTCGACAACGTCCCGGAGAAGGTCATCAACAAGATCCGGTCCCAGATTCCCGTCGGTCGGCTGTGCCGCCCCGAGGAGGTGGCGCGCGTCGTCCACTTCCTGGCCGCAGATGCCTCCGCCTACATCACCGGTCAGGTCTGGGGGGTCAACGGCGGTCTCGACATGTGACGGCGGTCTCACGGTCGCGTGCGACGCTTGATATGCCAAGCGGTTGGTGCGTATGGTGTGCATGTACGCGGAACACGCCGCGCACCCTGCACCCCTCAAGGAGACCGACATGGCAACCGCCAAGACCGCGACAACGAGCCCCGACCTCGCCCAGAAGATCCGCAGCGCCCTCGTCTCATCGGTCGAGCAGACCCAGCAGCTGTCCCTCGACGCTGCTCAGACGTGGGTCAAGGCCGTCTCGGCGCTCCCCGTCAAGGACCTCCCGAAGGTCCCCGGCGTCCCCGCCGTTCCCGCGGTTGAGGCAGCGACCACGTACACGTTCGACGTGGCCGCCGACCTGCTCAGCGCGCAGCGCGACTACGCCGTACAGTTGGCCAACGTGCTTGCCCCCGAGAAGTCGGCCTGACCTGACCTGACGACTTCGACTCAGACACGGACGGCGATGCAGACAGCAGACGATGACCCCCGGCGGGTGCTGGGTGGATTCATCCGGACGCAGCGACAGATGGCCAACCTGTCGCTGCGTCAGCTGTCGGCACTGACCGAGGTGTCGAACCCCTACCTGAGCCAGGTGGAGCGAGGGCTGCACGAGCCCTCCGTACGGGTGCTCAAGTCCATCGCAGATGCGTTGAACGTCTCGGCGGAGACGCTGTTCGAGCGGGCCGGACTCGTCGAGGCCACGGGGAAGCCAGCCGACCCGACGACCGAGGCGGCGATCCGGAGTGACGAGCGGCTAACGCAAGCACAGCGCCGAGCACTGTTGAGCGTCTACCGGAGCTACGTTGAGGCCAATGTCCGAGAAGAGTCCTGACCGTCCATCGACCAGGCCGTCGTCCCGGGCGCTGCCGCCCGGACAGGAGAGCAGATCCATGAAGGAAGAACCGGGTACAGAGTCGGGCGGCAAGGCGGTCCTCGACCGACTGGGCGTCGCCGAGAGCGTCCTGGTGGGCGCTGACCCGGTGTCCTTCCTGCGCTCTCTGGCGCAGGCCGGAGCCGCGCTCACGAAGAACCCCTCCGGCACCGTGGCGGCGAACGCCCGGCTCCTGCTCGGCACGGCCTCGGCCCTGCGCGCGGCGGCCGGGCGCACGATCGGCCTGGAGTCGGAGGGTCCGGTCGCCCCCGCCAAGGGTGACAAGCGGTTCAACGACCCGGCGTTCGCCGAGAACCCCCTGTACTTCCTCCTGGAGCAGCAGTACCTGCTCGCCGCCCAGCTGGTCAACGAGCTGCTCGACGCCGCCGGGCTCGATCCCAGCCGTGACGTCAAGGCACGTTTCGCGGCGAAGTTCCTGATCGACGCGCTGGCCCCCACCAACACGCTGCCCGGAAACCCGGCCGCGCTGCGCGCCGCTTTCGACACCGGCGGCAAGAGCCTCGCCCGCGGTGCGCGCAACATGCTCAGCGACATCCGCCACAACGGCGGCTGGCCGTCGCAGGTCGACGGCTCGGACTTCGAGGTGGGCGTCAACATGGCGGCCACCCCCGGCTCGGTCGTCTACCGCAGTGACCTGATCGAGCTGATCCAGTACGAGCCGCAAGGCAAGCGCGTCCACGAGGTGCCGCTGCTGTTCTGCCCACCGTGGATCAACAAGTACTACATCATGGATCTCGCCCCCGGGAAGAGCCTGATCGAGTGGGCGGTCCAGCACGGCCACACATGCTTCGCCATCAGCTACCGCAACCCGGACGCGTCGATGCGCGACCTCGGCTTCGAGGACTACCTGCGCAAGGGGCCGCTCGACGCGGTTCGCGTCGTCCGCGAGATCACCGGTGCGCCCGAGGTCAACACGCTGTCGGTCTGCCTCGGTGGCACCCTGACGGCGATTGGGCTGGCGCACAACGCGGCCATCGGCGACCGGTCGATCAAGTCGGCAACCTTCCTCAACACCCTCACCGACTTCTCCGTCCCCGGCTCGCTCGGTGTGTTCACCGACGAGGCGACGATCGCCGGCCTCGAGAAGCAGATGGCCAAGCGCGGCTTCCTCGACTCCGACAAGATGGCGCACACCTTCGACGCTTTGCGCGCCAACGACCTGGTGTTCCAGTACGTCGTGAACAACTGGCTGCTGGGCAAGAAGCCGCCTGCGTTCGACCTGCTCGTCTGGAACAAGGACAGCACCCGGATGCCGGCCACCATGCACTCCCAGTACCTGCGGTCGTGCTACCTGAACAACGAGTTCGCCCAGAACGAGTTCACGGTCGAGGGGCAGAAGGTCGACCCCGCCAAGGTCGACATCGACACCTACGTGCTGTCGGCCGTCGACGACCACATCGTGCCCTGGGTCGCGGGCTACAAGACCACGCACCTGTTCAGCGGGCGCAACCGGTTCGTGCTCAGCACCTCCGGTCACATCGCGGGGATCGTCAACCCTCCCCATCCCAAGGCCAAGCACTGGGTCAACGAGGACAGCCTCCCGGCCGACCCGCAGGAGTGGAAGGACGGGGCGACCCTCAAGGAGACCACCTGGTGGGAGGACTGGGCCAAGTGGATCGCGAAGCAGGGCGGGCCTAAGGTCGCCGCACCCCGGCAGCTCGGCAGCAAGGAGCACCCGCCGATCGAACCCGCTCCTGGTAGTTACGTGCGCTCCACCACGTGACCCGCCCCGGTCCGCGGGGTCACGACGTCGAGACTTCTCGGGTCCGCGGGCTGAGGATCAGCATGCGGGTGCAAGGCACAGGCCCCCCGCTGCTCCTGCTCAACGGCTGGACGCGCCCGATGGCGAGCTGGGAGCCGTTCCTGGCGGCGCTGAGCGGCCGCACGCTCGTCACCTTCGACGCGCCGGGTGTCGGCGCCAGTGCGACCCCGCTTCTGCCCCTGCCGATGTCCGTACTCGCAGAGATCGCAGCCGGGGTGCTGGATGTTGTCGGCCTGGACGAGGCCGACGTGCTCGGGTACTCCCACGGGGGCGTCGTCGCGCAGCGGCTGGCCCTCGCGGCACCGGAGAGAGTCCGGCGCCTGGTGCTCGTGGCCACGTCCTGTGGGCTCGGAGCGACCCCCGGCAGCGCCTTCGCACTTCGTGCACTGCGGGAGCCCCTGGAAGCCCATCCGTGGCCGCGGCCGAACCTGGTGGGGGCGTGGTGGCAGTCCCTGGCTGTCGCCGGCTGGTCGAGCCTTCCGTTCCTTGCCGCGATCCGCACACCCACGCTCGTCGTCAGCGGAGCCCGGGACCGAGTGGTTCCGCCGCTGAACAGCGCCGTGCTGGCCCGGCGCATCCCGGGCGCCGATCTCGTCCTGATGCGCGGGGGCCACGACCTGCAGCGCCGTGGGCCGGCAGGAGAGCTGGCGCAGGTCGTCGAACCGTTCTTGACCAGGGACGAACGGGTTGACCTGCGACACGAACAGCGTCCACGCACGGATAAACATGCGGTGTGATCAAGCAAGTGCAAGACTGCATCTAGTAGAACATGTGCACATCGCGCTGTTGGGGGCGTTGCGCTCCAGGAGACGACCGCAAGGAGGGAGCTGACCACGTGAGCGACCCACCGCGTGGCCAGGTGTACGAAGCCTTCGGCGCCTATGTGCGCAACCAGCGCAAGCTGGCGCGGCTGACCTTACGTCAGGCAGCCGGCATGGCGCGCATCTCCAACCCCTATCTCAGCCAGATCGAACACGGCCTGGCACTGCCCTCGGTGACCGTGCTGCGTGGGCTCGCGGACGCGCTCGAGGTGTCCACCGCCTCCCTGCTGCTGCGGGCAGCCGGAGTCGTCGGCGACGACGAGTCCCCGCATGGATCGAGCGCCACCGAGGAGGCCATCCGCCACGACGCCCGCCTCGACGAGGGCCAGAAGCATGCCCTGCTGGCCGTCCTCGGATCGTTCGTCGGGACGTCCGCCGCGGTGCCGTCGGCATCCAGCCCTCCGTCGGTGACGAACCGAGAGCCTCCCGAGGGCGGCGGCGATGCGTCCAAGCCCGCAAAGTCCTCCGAATCACCCGAATCACCCGAACCCAGCGCACCACGAGCACCACGAGCACCACGCCGTCGGCGACCGCCGAAGGCGACACCACGCGACGAAGAGGTCCAGAACCATGACTGAACTGCGATTCGATGGACGGGTGGCGGTTGTCACCGGCGCCGGCGGCGGGCTGGGGCGGTCCCACGCGCTCGAGTTCGCTCGTCGAGGAGCGAAGGTCCTGGTCAACGACCTCGGAGGCTCCGTGCACGGCACCGGCGCCTCCGCGTCAGCGGCGCACCAGGTCGTCGACGAGATCGTCGCCCTCGGGGGTGAGGCAGCAGCGAACGCCGACAGCGTCGCGACCCCCGCGGGCGGTGCGGCGATCGTGCAGTCCGCACTCGACGCGTTCGGCCGCATCGACATCCTCGTGAACAACGCGGGCATCCTGCGCGACAAGGCCTTCCACAAGATGGACGCCGCCATGATCGACGCAGTCGTCGACGTCCACCTCAAGGGCGCCCTGTACGTCGGGCAGCCGGCATTCCGGGTGATGCGTGAGCAGCACTACGGCCGCATCATCAGCACCACCTCGGCCTCAGGCCTGTTCGGCAACTTCGGACAGGCCAACTACGGCGCGGCCAAGGCCGGGTTGGCCGGGCTCACCCGAGTGCTCGCTCTGGAGGGCGCGGGTCACGGCATCAAGGTCAACGCCATCGCACCCATCGCGGCCACCCGGATGACGGAGGACCTCCTGGGCGAGCTGTCGACGCGCGTGGCCCCCGAGTGGGTGAGCCCGGTCGTCGCCTACCTCGCGTCGGAGGAGTGCTCGGTCAACGGCAACGTCTACTCGGTGGCAGGCGGCCGCATCGCCCGGATCTTCGTGGCGGAGTCGGAGGGTGTCGTGCTGCCGGAGGTCACGGCCGAGGCGGTCCGCGACCAGCTGGTCCACATCGACGGCGCCCTCGACCAGCCCTTCCACGAGCCGTCGTCTCTCGATGACGAGACGACGATCATCGCGAAGGCGCTGGCCGAGGCCTGAGCTGCCGCCTGTCCCTCAGCCGAAGGCCAGCTGGACGTCGTCGGACGACTGCGACGGTGCCGGCTCCGGTGACGAGATCGCGGTCTCGCCGTCGGCCCGGCCCGTCGACGTCCGCGCCACCACGGCTGGGTCGATGCGCATCACGCTGTAGCCGGCCACTGCACCGGCGCCGAACCCGGGCGCGAAGATGCGGACCGGCTCCGTGATCACCCCGTCGACCACGGCGTCATGGATGGCCAGCGGGATGCTCGCCGACGAGGTGTTGCCCACCTCACCGATGTTGAAGTACAGGCTCTCCACCGGAAGCCCCGCCTTGACGGCGAGGTCACTGACCATCGTCTTGTTGGCCTGGTGCGGCACCACCAGATCGATGCTGTCCAGCAGGCTGTCCGTCTGGCCCGTCGGGTCGGGCAGCGCCTGCAGCTCACCGATCATCTGCGACAGGTACCGGCCCGCCAGCGACTTGACCTCCGGTCCGTAGACCGTGATGTTGTTGTCGAAGTCGGGGTTCGGCCAGATGATGGAGTTCACCTGCGTGGCCGGACCACTGGCGTACATCTGCAGGTAGTCGATGTCGGGCTCCTCGCCGTCGGGTGCGACTCCGACGACCATGGCGGCCGCGCCGTCACCGAAGATCATCCGCGAGGTCCGGACGTTGCCGATCTTGTCGGAGAACTTCTCGACGCAGACCACCAGTACCGGGCGCTCCACCTCCTGCAGCAGCCGGGTGGCGTCGGACAGGCCGTAGGGCATGCCCGCACAGGCAGCGATGATGTCGAACGAGCCGTGGGTCTGCTGGATGCCCAGCTGGCCGGAGAGCCAGGTGGCGACCGAGGGGATCATCCGCGTGCTCGTACAGGTACAGACGAGCACCGCGCCGATGTCCTCCGGTCCGCGGCCCGCATGCTCCAGAGCCCGCTGCGACGCCTGCAGCGCCATCTCCTCCAGGGTGCTCGACGAGTACCGCCGCTGCTCGATCCCGGTCTTTGCGCTGATCTCGTCGGCTGACATGGGAGACCAGTTGTACGCCGCGTTGCGGACGAGGTCGTCGTTGCTGCAGATCTGGTCCCCGTGCACCACCGCGAGTGCCTCGATGCGCGGCATGACCGAGAAGTGCTCCCGCACGTTGACCGCGGGGTACGGACGAACCGGCTCGGTCGCGGGCTGCGCCTGCGAGCTGGGCCCGCGGTTGCCGCCGGTGCGCAGTCGCCGGAGGAAGTGACGCACCTCCTGGTCGCGAGGCTCGAAGACGACCACGTAGTCGTCGTCCTCGAGCTTGCCGACCTCGACGAGCTCGGCGTGCGCACGGTCCCACGGGTACTGGTTGTGCAGCACCATGGCCCAGCGGTGCAGCGCCTCCAGCTCGGGCTTCGACTCCGCGCAGTTCAGGATGTCGTCGAAGCTGTACGTCGGGAAGTCGGCGTCGTAGTTGTTCAGCCGGAAGGTCAGGTTGCTCTGGTCCGAGAGGATCTCGGCCACCGTGGGCTTGATCGCGGACAGCTCGGTGGCGTGATGCTTGCGGTGCCCGAACACGTCGAACAGGATCCGGAAGATCCGGTTCTCCGCGTCCTCCTCCCAGGTCGGAGGCAGGTCGTCGTACGCGCTCTGCACCGCCGCGACCTTCTTGTCACCGTCCTCCCACGGGGTGAGGATCGGCATGAACACGTCGTCACGGCGGCGTGGGACGTCGCGCCACCGGGTCGGCCTCTTGACGTACATCGTGTGCGCGTACCGGCCGGTCCAGAACATGTTCAGTGCGACGTCGCGCATCAGCTCGTAGCGGCTGTCGTACTTGCCGTTCTCGACCCGCTCGAGGATGTCGGTCCCGGTCGGGGTCTTGGCCTCGAAGTCGCGCCGGATGACGCTGTCCAGCTGGTCGAGGGAGTCGATGGCGGACAAGTCCAGCTCCGGGACGATGTTCGAGGGGAAGACGACCCGGCCGTGGCGGTTGAGGACGAATGGCTGCATGCCACATCCTTTCGAAGCGATTGTTGGGCGTGTGCGGTGACGGTCAGGTGACCGCCGACGTGTCGGATGTGCCCGTCGAGGCGCGGTCGAGCCCGCGTCCGACGGCCGCGATCAGATAAGGGCGGAGGTCGCGGGCGGCGATGATCGCGTGTACCGACCCGACGTCGCGCGCCCGCTCGATGTTGTGTACCTGCTCGAACTCGTCGGCGACCTCCCCGAGCTTCTCCGAGCGGACCCTGCTGCGTACGTCGGCAAGCTCGATCCGAAGCTGAGCCTGCTCCGACTCGTCGGCCTGCTTGAGCCGTTCCTCCAGCTCGGTGACCCGCGAGTCCTTGGAGGTGCGGGACGTGACCTCGCGGGCGAACACGACGGCCGCCGCCGGGGCCCCACCGATGACCGAGGCGTACGACCCCTCGACGGCGACGACCTCCATGTTGTCGTTGAGCACTCCGGAGAAGACGACGAAGGCACCACCGTGGTAGCGCGAGACCACGCAGAACACGATCGGCCCGTCGAAGTTCACCATGGCGCGGCCGATCTCGGCGCCGTACTCGAGCTGCAGCTTCCGCAGTGACTCAGGCGACCCGTCGAAGCCGGACAGGTTGGCCAGGACGACCAGCGGCCGGTTACCGCTCGCGGCGTTGATCGCCCGCGCGGTCTTCTTGGACGAGAACGGGAACAGCGTCCCCGCTGTCCACTGGTCGGGTCCGTCGGTCGGGAAGGCGCCCCGGCGTGGGATGGGGCGGGACTCGATGCCGAGCACCGTCACCGGGTACCCGCCGAGGTACGCGTCGAGCACGACGGCGGTGTCGGCGTCGGCCATGGCGGCCCAGCGCTCGAGCACGTCGTAGTCCTGGTCGACGACGGCGCGCATGACCGTCCGGATGTCGAACGGCTTCTTCCGCTCGGGGTTCGTGGTCGACGAGAAGATGTCACCCACGGTCTCGAAGTCGCTGATCGGGTGGTCGTGCGGGTAGTCGCGGACGTCCCTGTCGTGCGGGTCGTCCGTGGGTCCGCGGCGCGGTGTCGACTCTCCCGGAGCGACGTAGGTGAACTCGTAGTGGGTGAACAGTGTCTCGCAGGCCGCAGTGAGGTTCGGGGCCCAGTACTGCGCCTGACCGTTCGGCCCCATGACCCGGTCGTACCCGCCGATGCCGTAGTTGTCCTCCGCGGACACCCCACCGGAGTAGTCCAGCGACTGCTTGCCGGTGAGGACCATGGCGCTGTCCGGGGTCATGATGAGGATGCCCTTGGTGTGCAGCAGCATCGTCGCCTCGGCGTTCCAGTACGGCTGGGCACCCACGTTGATGCCGGCCACCACGACGTTGACCTCTCCCCCGGCCTGGGTGAACGTGATCAGCCGGCGCAGCGTGCGTGCCACCCAGTCCATGTTCTCGGTGCCGCTGTCCATCGAGATCTTCGCCCCGGAGGACAGCGCGAACCACTCGACCGGGATCTGCTCGCGCTCGGCCAGATCGAGGGCAGCATTCACCCGGGAGCACTCGGGCTCGGCGACCGACCCCAGCGCCCTGGTGGGGTCGCCGAACAGGGCCACCCGCTTGATCCCCTCGGGGTAGCGCTTCGTCGGTGTGGACACCAGGCCGACGATGATCCCGGCATTGTTGCCCCCGGGCGCGCGGTCGACGGGCACCAGCTGCCCGTCATCGTCCATGTCGTACTCGGTGAACGATCCATCCGGACCGGTCAGCTGGGGAACCAGCTCGTAGGGGTAGATGGCCCCCCGGGCGCGCGAGCGCTGCACCTTCTGGGTGTACGCGTCCAGCGGCGCCAGCGGCTCGGTGGGTGGATCGGTGAGGCTGACGCCGATGCCGGTGCCCGGCCGGTAGGTGAAGACGAGCGCCACGTCGCGCGGCTCCTCGTTGGGCTGTCGGCGCATCCGTCCCAGCAGCATGATCTCTTCGAGGCCGGCCCCGGCCGTCATCGGTGCCGTCGCCCGGGCGAAGCCCGCCATCTCGTCCAGGCTCACCTCGATGGTCGGCCAGACGTACAGGAAGATGCGGTTGGCGTCGAGGCGCTTGCCCTGCCGCTGCGCCTGATGACGGCGGATGCCGTCCAGGCACGCCGCCAGCACCCGCTCCACGGCGGGGAACGAGGTGACCCTCCCGTCGGCGTCGCGCAGCGGGTTCACATCGCGGATCTCGGCGAGTGCCACGAGCCGCTCGTCCGACGGGTTCTCCTTGGCGGTGCAGTGGAAGAGATAGGTGCCCTCCGCCGATGGCAGCCGGGTGCCGTCGAAGTTCTTCAGCCGCCAGAGGTCGAGGCGCTGGCCGGTGAGGGGGTGCATGTCCCGGATGACACGGTCCTCCTGCAGACCCGCGGCGTCGTCGGGACGGAAGGTCACCTGGCGCGAACGCTCACCGGCATGGTCGAAGACGGTGACCGTCACGCGGCGGCCGCGGTTGACCACCTCGACGTCGGCGAGCAGGCCTCTCAGGGTGGCGGCGACCTCGTCGGTGTCGTCGGCAGCGTCGTCCCATGCGACGTACAGATCCGTCACGAGGTTGCTCTGGTCGTCGACGTCTGCCGCCAGCTCCGCGACGGCCTGAGCTGCGCCGGGAAGATCGTCGAAGTCCGTCACCGTCGCGATGAGGTGCAGCCGCTGACCCTGCAGGTCGAAGTTGCCGGTGACGAACTGCCGGTCGTCGCGCAGGAAGGAGGTGACGTCCTCGAGCGTGCGTACCTTGTAGTACCGGCGGGTGAGCACCTCGAGCAACGGTTCGTGCCCCGAGCTGTCGGCGGCCACCCGCGCCCCGAGCAGGCGCACCACCGGCTCGGTGAGCTCGACCAACGCGTCGATGCGCTCGGCGCGGTCGTCGGCGTCAGGGTCCTCGTCGAGACGGTCGAGGTGCTCGCGGATGTCCGCGTACGTCTCGTCCCTGGCCTGCCGGCTCAACGGCTCCTCGAACATCCGGAAGCGGATGCGCCGGGCCAGGTCGCCGACCGCAGGGTAGCGCAGCTGGGTCGCGGAGATCAGCCGGTCGATGACGGCACCGATCTCGTCGCGCGCGGATCCGTCCACCTCGTCGGCGCGACTGAGCCACTGCTCCAGCAGTGCCGCCACGACCGGCACGTGGTCGCCGGCGCGCTGCAGGGCGAGGAACACCCGGTAGACACCCTCCTCGAGGACCGGGCCGGGTTCGAGGTCGGTGACGCCGTGATGGCCCAGGGCGCGCGACAGCCTTTCCCTGAAGGACTCAGGGAGGTTCTCCTGCTCGACGTCCAGCGAGTGCAGGTAGGTGTGGAAGTGCTCGCGGGGGCTGTGCGCCTGCTCTTCAGCCACCTCCTCCTCGTCGGACGGACGGTTGCGCGACAGGTCGCACATGTCGGCGAACGTGGTCATCACGGCGAGCTCGCCGGCCAGCAGGTCGGCGTCGGCGGGATCGGTCTGCTCCCGCAGCTGGACGTACTCGACGGCCAGCGCCTGACCACGCTTGGCGCTCACGTCATAGCCGGCGATGAGTGCCTGGATGCCTCCCAGAGCGGCCAGCGCCCGGGCCCGCGGATCCGCGTCGCCACCGTTGCCGATCTCGCTGCGCTGGCCGAGCTCGTCGAACGACACGGCCGGTGTGTCGGACTGCTCGACCTCCTCCTCGATCTGGTCGATCCGCAGCAGCGGCGCTCCCGCATCGACCTGGGAGTTCACTGCCGCGAGGATCTCCCGGACGGCACCGGAGGAGGGGGCGCGTACGGCGGTCTCCATCTTCATCGACTCGAGCACGGCCACTGTCGCGCCGGCCTCGACGTGGTCGCCGGCGGACACCGGCATGCCGACCACCACGGCGGGGGCCGGAGCCCGCACGAGTCCCGCCTCGTCGCGCACGATGCGGTGGCTGAACCCCTCGACCTCGACGATGTGGCTACCGATTCCAGAGACGCCGCTCACGTGGTACCGGTGGCCGCCGACCTCCAGCAGGCTCTCGTGCTCGTCGAGCCGGTCGAAGTCGACCACGATGACGTGCTCGTCGATGGTGAGGCGGTAGCGGTGGCGGCTTATCTGGGTCACCTCGAAGGCGTAGACCTGCCCCTGGTAGCCCAGCTCGACGCTGCGACCGATGATGTGGCTGGCACGCGGGCGACCGCCGGCTGCCGAGGCGAGGAACGACGTGCGCTCCCGCGCCTCCTCGGCGACGTAGACCTCGATGGCCACGGATAGCAGGGCCACATCGGCGTACCGGGACGGGGCGGCTGCGATCTCGCTGCCGGCACGGTCGAGCCACTGGGTGTCGGCCTCGCCGGAGACGACCTCCGGACGCTCCAGCAGGTCCAGCAGGAACGCCTTGGTGGTGGTTCCGCCCTCGATGAGCACGGTGGTCTCGCGCAGCGCGCAGCGCAGCCGCGCGAGCGCCTCGGGGCGATCCCTGCCCCAGGAGATCACCTTGGCCACCATCGAGTCGTAGTCGGGCGGAATCACCTCACCGGCCGCGATCCCGGTGTCCACCCGGATCCCCGGCCCGGTCGGCAGGGTCATCACCGTGACGCTGCCCGGCGCGGGCGCGAAGCCTTCGTACGCGTCCTCGGCATTGAGCCTGACCTCGATGGCGTGTCCCGACTCGGGAGGCTCCTCGCCGTCCAGCTGCTCTCCGGCTGCGACGAGGATCTGCAGCTTGACCAGGTCGAGGCCGGTGGTGGCCTCGGTGATGGTGTGCTCCACCTGCAGCCGGGTGTTCACCTCCATGAAGGCGAAGCTCTCGTCCTCCGGCTGGTAGAGATACTCGACCGTGCCCGCCCCCTCGTACCCGGCGGCCGACACCAGCGCGACCGACGCTGCACGGATCTCGGCCTGCTGCTCGGGACGCAGCGACACCGAGCCGGTCTCCTCGAGCAGCTTCTGGTTGCGCCGCTGGATGGAACAGTCGCGGACGCCGGGCGCCCAGACGGTGCCGTGCTTGTCGGCGATGACCTGGACCTCGATGTGACGGCCGTTGCCGATGAGGCCCTCCATGAACACCATCGGGTCGCCGAAGGTGTTCTTGGCCTCAGTCTGGGTGCGCTCCAACGCTGCTTCCAGGTCCTCGGCGGACTCCACCATGCGGATCCCCCGGCCTCCGCCTCCGCTCCGGGCCTTGAGCACGAGGGGGAAGCCGATGGACTCCGCCTGCTGGATCGCCTCCTCGAGGGTCGCGACCGGTCCACCGCTCCAGGGGGCGACGGGGACGCCGGTCTTCTCGGCCAGGAGCTTGGCCTCGATCTTGTCGCCGAGCTGCCGCATCGCCTGCGCCGGGGGACCGAGGAAGACGAGGCCGAGTCGCTCGCACAGGTCGGCGAAAGCCGGGTCCTCGGCGACGAAGCCCCAGCCCACCCACACCGAGTCCGCGCGGCAGGCGCGCAGCGCCCGCTCGAGCTCCTCGTGGTCGAGGTACGGGCCTCCCGGCGACTCGACGTCGCGCAGGCAGACCGACTCGTCGGCCGAGCGCACGAACAGCGCCCGCCGCTCCGCCTCGGTGTGCAAGGCGATGACCGTGATGTCGTAGCCGCGCTCCTCGTTGAGCTCGCGCACGGCTCGGATGAGCCGTACCGCCGGTTCTCCTCGGTTGACTACCGCGAGACGAGCGAACATCCCATGCGCCTCCATCATCGGCCAGTATCTCGTCCCGGCGTTCGCGGGACTCTGTGCTTCTCGGCTGCTGCGCTCTGGCTGCTGTGCTTTCGGTGTCTGCTTTCGGTGTCTGCTCGACGCCGCGCCGAGGCGGGCGTCAAGGAGCAGCCTGTCGTATTACTGCCCAGTCGCAAACCACGGACCCCCGCGCTGGTGCCGTCGGTGACGTCTGTAGCACGTACCCTGCGGAGGGTGACGGACACGGTGGTGTGGATCGACTGCGAGATGACGGGGCTCGACCTGACCCGGGATGCGCTGGTCGAAGTCGCTGCGCTGGTCACGGACTTCGACCTGAACGTCCTCGGGCAGGGCGTGGACCTGGTGATACGTCCGCCGGCCGAGGCCCTCGAGACCATGCCCGACGTCGTCCGCGAGATGCACACGGCGTCCGGTCTGCTCGAGGCCCTCGACGCGGGCGTGACCCTGTCCGAGGCCGAGCAGGAGGTGCTCGCCTACGTGCGCCAGCACGTGCCCGAGGCCCGCAAGGCGCCCCTCGCCGGCAACAGCATCGCGACCGACCGGGGGTTCGTGACCCGGGACATGCCCGAGCTCGACGGGTGGCTGCACTACCGGATGATCGACGTGTCCTCGATCAAGGAGCTCGCCCGGCGCTGGTACCCGCGCACCTACTTCGCGGCGCCCGCCAAGCAGGGCGGTCACCGGGCTCTCGTCGACATCCGGGAGAGCATCGAGGAGCTGCGCTACTACCGCGCGGCGCTGTTCGTGCCACCGCCGGGCCCGGACACCGAGACCGCCCGCGCGATCGCCGCCCAGCACGCCGGGTCGTTGACCGGCACCAGGGACGGCTGAGCGGGCCCGAGGTGCCGCCACCGCCCGGGCCGACGCCCCGGTCGGAGCACCCGGCCGGACCGGTACACTTCAGCGCGCCGCGCCAGATCACCACCGCGCGGCCACTTGGTGGGTGTAGCTCAGCCGGTAGAGCACCTGGTTGTGGTCCAGGGGGCCGCGGGTTCAAGTCCCGTCACTCACCCCAACGTCGCCGCAGATGGGGTTCCTTGCGGGCTGGAGTTTTCGCTGGGTGGGCTGCGAAAACTGCACTCCCATAGCGCTGCAGCGCCCGAGAGGCGTCACTTTCGCAGCCCACCCAGCGAAACTTGCACCCGCGTCAACTCAGCGGGACGACGTCGGCGGCGCCGAGCCGGGCGGCGTCAGCCGTCTCGTCGTCGGGCATCTCCTGGCTCTCACGCTCGGCCGCGACCCGCTGCTGGTAGTGCTCGATCTCGAGGGCGAGCTGCCCGTCGCTCCAGCCGAGCACCCGGCCCATCAGGCCGGCGACCTCCTCGCAGCAACGCAGTCCTCGATCGAAGGTCTCGATCGAGATGCGGGTACGCCGGGTGAGCACGTCGTCGAGGTGGCGTGCCCCCTCGTGGGAGGCGGCGTACACGATCTCGGCCCGCAGGTAGTCATCGGCGCCCGGCAGCGGCTCGCCCAACGACGCATCCTCGTCGATGAGCTCGAGCACCTCGTCGACCAGGGAGCCATAGCGGCGCAGCAAATGCTCGACCCGGACCAGATGCAGTCCGGCCCGGCGGGACAGGATGTGGCGCTGGTTCCACCGGGCCTCCCACCCGTCGGCGCCCAGCAAAGGTACGTCCTCGGTACACGACTCGGGCACGGCCCGGTCGAGTTCCGACTCGAGCCCGTGCACGGCCTCGTCGATGGCGTCCTTGGCCATGATCCGGTAGGTCGTGTACTTGCCCCCTGCCACGACCACCAGGCCCGGCACCGGGTGTGCCACGGCATGCTCGCGCGACAGTTTCGACGTCGCCTCCGACTCGCCCGACAGCAGCGGTCGCAGCCCGGCGTACACACCCTCGACGTCGGCGTGGGTGAGCGGCGTCTCCAGCACATCGTTGACGTGCTCGAGCAGGTAGTCGATGTCCGAGCGACTGGCGGCGGGGTGCGCCTTGTCGAGCTCCCAGTCGGTGTCAGTGGTACCGATGATCCAGTGCCGGCCCCAGGGGATGACGAACAGCACCGACTTCTCGGTACGCAGGATCAGCCCCGACTCGGAGCGGATGCGGTCGCGCGGCACCACCAGATGGATGCCCTTGCTGGCCCGCACCCTGAACAGGCCACGCTCGGCAGCCAGCCCCTGCGTGTCGTCGGTCCACACACCGGTGGCGTTGACGACCTGGCGGGCCCGGACCTCGAACTCCCGACCGCTCTCGAGGTCGTGCACGACGGTCCCGGTGACCCGCTCCCCCTCCCGCAGCAGCGAGGTGACCCGGGCACGCGAGGCCACCAGCGCGCCGTAGGACGCCGCAGTCCGGGACAGGAACATCGTGTGCCGCGCGTCGTCGACCTGCGCGTCGTAGTACTGCAGCGCGCCGACCAGCGCGTCCTTGCGCAGCGACGGGGCGATCCGTCGCGCGCCGCGGCGGGTGAGGTGCCGGTGGTGCGGCACCCCCCGGCCGCGACGCGACAGCATCGCGAGGCTGTCGTACAGCAGCACCCCGGAGCCGGCGTACACCCGCTCCCAGCCGCGCCCCTTCAGCGGGTAGATGAACGGCACGGGGCGCACCAGGTGCGGAGCGAGCCGCTGGATCAGCAGGCCGCGCTCCTTGAGCGCCTCGGCGACCAGGCCGAAGTCGAGCATCTCGAGGTACCGCAGGCCCCCGTGGATGAGCTTGCTCGACCGGCTTGACGTCCCCGACGCGTAGTCCCGCGCCTCGACCAGGCCCACCCGGAGGCCACGGGTGACCGCGTCGAGCGCCGCTCCCGCGCCCACGACCCCCCCGCCCAGCACGAGCACGTCGAGCTCGTCGCCCGCCATCTCGTCCAGTGCGTGCTGGCGCTGTTCAGGGCTGAGTGCGACGTACCTCATGGGCGATGATCTCCTGGCGGTGTCGGGTCGGCGAAAGGGGGGTGCCTTTCGGCGGTGGTGGGGCCGGGCCGTCAGTCGACGTCCACCCAGTCCAGGGTCCGCTCGACCGCCTTCTTCCACCCCGCGTAGCCCTCAGCGCGCTTCTCCTCGCTCCAGTTCGGTTCCCAGCGCTTAGACTCGTTCCAGTTCTCCCGCATCTCGTCGGTGTTCTGCCAGAAGCCCACGGCCAGGCCGGCAGCGTAGGCAGCGCCCAGCGCGGTGGTCTCGGCGACGACGGGACGACTGACCGGCACGCCGAGGATGTCTGCCTGAATCTGCATGCACAGGTCGTTGGCCGTCACACCGCCGTCCACCTTGAGCACCTCGAGGTGGACGCCGGAGTCCTTCTCCATGGCCTCGCCCACGTCGCGGCTCTGGTAGCAGATCGACTCCAGCGTCGCCCGCGCCAGGTGCGACTTGGTGTTGAAGCGGGACAAGCCGACGATTGCCCCCCGGGCATCCGAGCGCCAGTACGGCGCGAACAGTCCCGAGAAGGCCGGTACGAAGTACATGTCGCCGTTGTCCTCGACCTGCGAGGCCAGTGTCTCGGACTCGCTGGCGTCGGAGATGATCTCCAGCTGGTCGCGAAGCCACTGGACGGCCGATCCGGTGACGGCGATCGACCCCTCCAGCGCGTACACGGGGGCCTCGTCGCCGAAGCGGTAGCACACGGTGGTCAGCAGTCCCGACTCTGACCGGACGATCTCCGTGCCGGTGTTCAGGATCATGAAGTTGCCGGTGCCGTAGGTGTTCTTCGCCTCGCCGGGCGCGAAGCACACCTGACCCACGGTGGCCGCCTGCTGGTCACCGAGGATCCCGGTGATCAGCACCTCGCCGCCCGCCGGGCCGTCCGCCACTGTGCTGCCGTACCCGCCGGGTTCGGAGCTGGAGCGGATCTCGGGGAGCATCGACCGCGGGATGTCGAAGATCTCGAGCAGCTCGTCGTCCCAGGACAGCGACTCCAGGTCCATCAGCATCGTGCGGCTGGCATTGGTCACGTCCGTGATGTGCACTCCGCCGTCGGTCCCGCCGGTGAGGTGCCAGACCAAGAAGCTGTCGGTGTTGCCGAACAATGCATCACCGCGGTCGGCGACCTCTCGCACCCCGTCGACGTTGTCCAGGATCCATTTGATCTTGCCGCCGGAGAAGTACGTCGCAGGCGGCAGCCCGGCCTTGTGCCGGATGGTGTCGCCGTGACCGTCGCGCTCGAGTGCCGTCGCGATCTTGTCGGTGCGGGTGTCCTGCCAGACGATGGCGTTGTAGAGCGGCTCGCCGGTGGTCTTGTCCCACACGACAGTGGTCTCACGCTGGTTGGTGATGCCGAGCGCGGCGAGGTCGCTGTGGGAGATGCCGGCCTTCTTCATGCCTTCCTCGAGCACCTTGCCGGTGTTCTCCCAGATCTCCGCAGGGTTGTGCTCCACCCAGCCGGACTGGGGCAGGATCTGCTCGTGCTCGAGCTGGTGGCGGGCCACCTCGTTGCCGCTGTGGTCGAAGATCATGAAGCGTGTGCTCGTAGTGCCCTGGTCGATGGCGCCGACGTAGTCAGCCATGCTGTGCTCCTTCTGCAGGGGACGGGTGAAGCGCGGTGAACTAGCAGCCGGTCTGGTGGCCGGCGACTACCTGTTCTCGTCCTTGTCGTCGTACTCACCTTCGCCGCGCTGTGTGGCGGTTCTGGGTGCGACGTCCTTGTCGACGAAGCTTCCCTCGGGCTCCGCCTCGGACCGTTCCGAGTCGTCGGCGACGTTCTTGTCGTCGTACTCGCCCTCCCGAGCCGGCTTCGCGCCGGCTCGCTCGGGTTGATCGGACGTCACGTCCTTGTCGTCGTACTCACCTGGACTCATTCGCTGTCCTCTCCGTCCTGGGAACTACGGACCGTTGCACTACCGCTCAGAAGACGAACGCGTTGCCGACCAGGCCGGCGAGAACGCCGCCGATGATGGGGCCCGCCACGGGCACCCACGAGTACGACCAGTCGCTGCTGCCCTTGTGCGGGATGGGCAGTACTGCGTGGGCGACGCGCGGGCCGAGGTCACGAGCCGGGTTGATCGCGTACCCCGTGGGGCCACCGAGCGAGTTGCCGATACCGAGCACCAATAGAGCGGCGGCCAGCGGCCCGAGCCCGCTGGGCGTCTGACCGAACGTCAGGATCACGAAGACCAGCACGAACGTACCGATCACCTCGGTCACCGTGTTCCACAGCGGGCTGCGGATGGCCGGCCCGGTGGAGAAGACGCCAAGCAGCGCCTCGGGCTCGGTCGTGTCGTCGAAGTGCTTCTTGTAGGACGCCCACGTGAGCACACCGCCGAGGAAGGCTCCGAGGAACTGTGCGGAGAGGTACACCGCGGTGGAGGCGAGGGATACGTCGACGTTGGGGGCATACTCTTCGACGCCGCTGGCCAGGAGGCCCAGCGTCACGGCTGGGTTGATGTGCCCGCCGGACCGGTACGCGACGTAGACGCCGGAGAAGACGCCGATCGCCCACCCGAAGTTCACGAGCAGAAAGCCTCCGTTGAGGCCCTTGGTCTTGTTCAACGCGACGTTCGCGACGACCCCACAGCCGAACAGCAGCAGGATCGCCGTACCAGCGAGTTCGGAGACGAAGACGGTGCCAAGTGACATCCGCGCGAGCCCTTCTGACGTCGGAGAGCCGCGGAGGCCCTGCCCCGCGTGCGGCCCCTGACCCTAGGTGCGCTCACCACTGGGCGCAATGTCGTGGCGCCACAGATCTCATCGATGTTCGGCGGTATCGCCGATGAGACCTGCTGCACGAGCCGGACCGAGTACGGCCGCCCTCCTGCCGGGTCGTCGACGCGGACCGGCCGCTGCTAGACTCGCCCGTCGCACCTGCGCCATTAGCTCAATAGGCAGAGCAGCTGACTCTTAATCAGCGGGTTCGGGGTTCGAGTCCCTGATGGCGCACGAAGCCGCAGGTCAGCGGCCTGTAGTCGGGCGCGGCGCCATCCGTCCCGAGCGCCACCTCGAGCGCCTGCGCTGCCTGTGAGTCGACCGCACGCCGGCTCATGTACACGTCTTGTGTCATCGACGGCCTGGCGTGGCCGAGCTGGTCGGCGACCAGGGGGTGCGCCTCGCCCGACGACGCTCAGGCGGCCGGTGGAGCGCCGGACGGTGCCTCGCCGTGCTTGTTCTCGTACCAGCGGATGTACTCCAGCACGGCTGTAGGCAGCGTCATGAAGACGCGATCCTCGCCCACCCGGTCGACGAACCCCGATGGGCGGAGTTCGTCGTGCAGGTCCTGCTTGACCCTGGCCATCGCGAAGACGATGCCGCGGCGGTCCAGCTCCTGGCGGAGCTCTTCGAGGGCGTCGATCGCGGTGATGTCCACCTGGACGTTGGCCTCCGCGTTGAGCAGGAACCACTCGGTGGGGGCGTCGGCCCGGTCGAGGGACGCCAGAGCCCGCCGCTTGAAGTCCTCGACGTTGGCGAAGAAGAGCGGCGAGTCGTAGCGGTACACGACAAGCCCCTGGACCGCCCTCGCGTCCGGGTAGTCGTCGATGTCGTGCATACCGGCTATCCCAGGGGCGAACCCGAGGATCCCGTCATGGGGACGCGCCACCCGGCGCAGCAGATCCAGGACGGACAGCCCGATCGCGACGAGGACGCCGTACAGGACGTCGAGCGCCAGCACGGCGACCGTCGTCGTCAGCGCGAGGAACAGCTCACTGCGGCGGAACCGGGCGATCCGCCGGAACTCGACGATGTCGACCAAGCGGATGGCCGCGTAGACCACGATCGCGCCCAGCGCAGCTGCAGGGAAGACGGCGAGGACGGGTCGCAGGAATACCAGTGTCAGCAGGACGGTCGCCAGCGCGACGAGCGAGTACAGTTGGCTGCGGCTCCCGAGGGAGTCCCCGATCACCGTGCGGCTGCCGCTGCTGCTCACCGGGAACCCCTGCATCACACCGGACGCCAGGTTCGCGGCACCGAGGGCGAGGAACTCCTGGTTGCCGTCGATGGCGTATCCGTTGCGGGCTGCGAAGGTGCGCGCAGTCAGCGCGTTGTCGGTGTACGCCACGATCGCCACCCCGACAGCGGGCAGCAGCATGGACCCTACGTCGCCCGCAGTGACCGAGGGAAGAGATGGAGCCGGCAGCCCCGCGGGGATCTCTCCGACGACAGCGATTCCACGGCTTTCGAGGTCGAACACCGCGACCGTTGCTGCGGCCAGGAGCATCCCCACCAAGGGAACTGGCGAACGGGGCAGCAGGTGGGCGCCGACGAGGAGTAGCGCCAGCACCGACGCGGCAAGAACAAGTGTCGGCCTGTGAATCTCGTCCAAGTGGCCGGCTACGTACGCGATCTCGCTGGTGAACGAGTCGGCGTCGACGTCGATGCCGGTGAGCTTGCCGAACTGGCTGGCGACCATGATCGCGGCGATCCCCGCCATGTACCCGACGAGCACGGGCTTCGACAGCAGGTCCGCGAGAAACCCGAGTCGGCCGACCCAGCCAAGGACGCACCACGCACCGACCACTAGCGCCAACGCTGCCGCGAAGGCGGCATAGCGTGCCGGGTCGTCAGCGGCGATCGAACCCACCGCAGCCGCCGTCATCAGCGCGGTCGTGGACTCGGGCCCGACCGACAGCTGTCGCGAGGAGCCGAGCACGGCATAGACGAGTAGCGGGCCCACGATCGCCCACAGCCCGACGACAGGAGGTAGCCCGGCGACCTCGGCGTACGCCATCACCTGCGGAATCAGGTACGCCGCAACGGTGACGCCGGCCAGGACGTCGTACCGAAGCCAGGACCGCCGGTAGCGGCGCAGCCGGGCATAGCCGGGCAGCTGCCGACTGACGTCCCATCCCACCACCCTCCAACGCTACCGATGGCACGCCCGGTGGCGTGGCGCAACAACAGTCCCCCAGGCCCCTGGACATGATCGAGAAGCTGGCCGGTCCTGGCACTTTCGTACTCCCGATGCCGGTAGGGCCGCACGGTTCGGACAGCGATGCGCCGTACCACTCGTGAGACGTACCAACGCTGCGATCGGCTCTGGTCACCGTGGCACGGATGTCGGGAGCAGTCGCCACGGCGGCTATCCGAAGCATCCAGGTTGCGCGAGCTACGGCGGCAACGGACGTGCTGCGCACGTGCGTCACCCCGCCGCCTATGACTCGCATGCCAAGACGCTGGCCGGCACGCCGGGACGTCCCGGTTGACCAAGCGTCACCTCAAGCGCTAGCAATCGAGGTCGAAACCTAATCGGCTGCGTCTGAGTCAGTCTGTTCGCTGACAGTGGCGAACTGGTCCCACCGGTCGCGTTGAAGCATCACTAACGG
>JAQSWV010000106.1 GCA_029266455.1 Nocardioidaceae bacterium | reverse complement strand
GAAGGCGACGCCCCTGCGCAGCCCGACGAGGTCGAGGAGTTCCGCCGGTTCCTTGACAATGCCTCCCCGGACGACTTCGACCCGAAGTGAGCAGTGATCACCCAATCACCCGAACGGAAGGCTCAACCAGCGGTGACGCCCTACGTCTCGGCCTGGCCGGCCCGGCGGGGTTCCAGAAGTCGGCCTGTACCTGTGACCTGCGGCGACCGGCCCTCCATGGCGCAGGCATGATCACCGACGTGTCGCTGCGCCTGCTGTATCTGATCTTCGACCGGCTCCTCGACTGGCTGATGCTGCTCGCTCGCGCATCCTCGTCCAAGGACATCGAGCTGCTCGTTCTGCGTCACGAGGTCGCGGTACTCCGTAGAACCAACCCGGGGCCTCGGCTGGACTGGGCCGACCGAGCCGTATTCGCTGCGCTGATCCGACGTCTCCCCGCCACCGCCGCGCGGACACCGTCTGGTCGCCCCGGCCACGATCCTGCGCTGGCACCGAGGCCTGGTGACCCGAAAGTGGACCTGGTCGACCGCGCTGTCCACAGCGCGCTGAGCAGACTGCTGCCCACCCAGCTGCGCGGGCGGCTGGGGCCCGGGGGAAGGCAGCGAGAGATGAGGACGTGCCGAACAAGAGGTTCGACACTGCGCGAGACGTCGGTGATTCGACCGGCCAGTGCGGGGCGACGGAGCATGGCTGATCGGAGGTATCGCGGTGATCGAGCAGTCCGTGTTGGGTCTTCACGAGGTTGACGAGATGCAGGTCGCGGTCGTGGGCGGCAAGGGCGCGCATCTGGGCGGACTATCGCGGATCGACGGCGTCCGCGTGCCGGCTGGCTTTTGTGTGACGACGGACGCCTTCCGACGGATCATGGCGGAAGCGCCGTCGATCGACGATCGGCTCGATCAGCTGTCGCGCCTGAACCCGGACGACCGGGAGGCGATCCGCACGCTCAGCGCGGAGATCCGCCGGACCCTCGAAGCGATCGCCATCCCTGGCGATCTCGCGGCGGCGATCACCCGCGCTCTCGCCCAGCTCGGCGAGCAAGCTGCCTACGCCGTCCGATCCAGCGCGACGGCAGAGGACCTGCCGACAGCCTCCTTCGCCGGCCAGCAGGACACGTACCTGAACGTCGTGGGCCCGGCCGCGATCCTCCAGCACGTCAGCCGGTGCTGGGCCTCGCTGTTCACCGAACGGGCCGTGACCTACCGCCAGCGGAGGGGCGTCGACCACCGTACGGTCTCCATGGCCGTGATCGTGCAGCAGATGGTCTTCCCGCAGGCGGCCGGCATCCTTTTCACCGCCGACCCCGTCACGTCCAACCGGAGGGTCGCCTCCGTAGAGGCCAGCTTCGGCCTCGGCGACGCCCTGGTCTCCGGCCTGGTGAACGGGGACGTCTACAAGGTGCGCGACGGCGAGGTCGTCGCCAAGGCGGTCGGCACCAAGCAGCTCGCCATCCACGCCTCGCCGGCGGGCGGGACGCAGGAACAGGCGATCGACCCGGACCTGCAGGACCAGCCTGCGCTGACCGATGCGCAGGTCGTGCGGCTCGCGCAGCTCGGCCGGCGGATCGAAGCGCACTTCGGCCGCCCCCAGGACATCGAATGGTGCCTGGTCGACGACGGCTTCCAGATCGTCCAGAGCCGGCCGATCACCACGCTGTTCCCCATCCCCGAGTCCGGCGACCGGGAGAACCACGTCTACGTCTCTGTCGGTCATCAGCAGATGATGACCGACCCCATGAAGCCCCTCGGGCTGTCCTTCTGGCAGATGACGACCCCCGCGCCCATGGCCGAGGCCGGCGGGCGCCTGTTCGTCGACGTCACCCACAGGCTGGCCTCCCCGGCGAGCCGCGCCGGCCTCCTGGACGCCCTGGGCAGATCCGATCCGCTGACCGGGGACGCGCTGCAGACCATCCTCGAGCGCGACGGCTTCATCCGGCCGCTCCCTGACGAGGGTCCCCCCGGGCCACCGTTCGGCGGCGCACCAGCTCCGATCGAGACCGATCCGGCCATCGTCACCGAGCTGATCGAGCGCAGCCAGGCATCCATCGCCGCCGCGGAACGCGACATCGCGACGTTGTCCGGACAGGCGCTGCTCGACTTCATCCAGGCGGACATCGCGGAGCTGAAGCGGATCCTGTTCGATCCGCAGAGCCATCAGGTGTTCATGTCGGCGATGGAGGCCGCGTGGTGGCTCAACGATCAGCTGCAGGCGTGGCTGGGCGAGAAGAACGCGGCTGACACGCTCACGCAGTCCGTTCCTCATAACGTCACCTCGCAGATGGGGCTGGCGCTCTTGGATGTCGCGGACATGATCCGCCCGCATCCGGACGTGGTGGCGTTTCTGCACCACGTCGAGGACGAAGGTTTCCTAGACGAGCTGGCCAAGCTCTCGGGCGGGCGGGAAGCGCGAGACGCCATCGAGGCGTGGCTCGAAAAGTACGGCATGCGCTGCGTTGGCGAGATCGACATCACGCGGCCGCGTTGGAGCGAGCGCCCCTCCACGCTCGTGCCCCTGATCCTCGGCAACATCAAGAACTTCGAGCCGGGCGCCGGCGCGCGGCGCTTCGCGCAAGGGCGGCAGGAAGCATGGGCGAAGGAACAGGACGTGCTGGAGCGCTTGCGGGCCCTGCCGGGCGGGGAGCGGAAGTCCGAAGAGGCCAAGCGGATGATCGACCGGGTGCGGACCTTCATCGGGTACCGGGAGTACCCGAAGTACGGCATGGTCAGCCGCTACTTCGTGTACAAGCAGGCCCTGCTGAAAGAGGCCGAGCGCCTCGTGCAGGCCCACGTGCTTGGTGAGAAGGAAGACATCTTCTACCTGAGTTTCCCAGAGCTCCACGACGTCGCGCGCACCAGCCACGTGGATGGCCAGCTCATCTGCTGGCGCAAGGACGCGTTCCGGTCGTATCAAGCGCTCACGCCGCCCCGGGTGCTCACATCGGACGGCGAGGTCATCACCGGGGCGTACCGACGCGACGACGTGCCGACCGGTGCCCTGGTCGGCCTACCGGTCTCCGCCGGGGTCATCGAAGGGCGGGCCCGCGTCATCCTGGATATGGCGCAGGCCGATCTCGAAGCGGGCGACATCCTGGTCACGGCCTACACCGACCCCAGCTGGACGCCGCTTTTCGTGGCCATCACGGCCCTGGTCACCGAGGTGGGAGGCCTGATGACCCACGGCGCAGTGATCGCACGGGAGTACGGCCTGCCGGCCGTCGTCGGTGTGGTAGACGCCACCCGGCTGATCCCCGATGGGCAGCGGATCCGCGTGCACGGAACCGACGGGTACGTCGAGATTCTGCCCTGACTGATCATACCAAGGAGGCTCATCCGTAGCGTGCGGGTGCCTGAAACTCGGCCCACGCCAGCCAGCAGACCTGCTGCATAGCCGCAGACTGGCCGCAGTTCATCCAGTCGGAGCACGGACGCCCTGTGCGTCAGATTGGGTGAGGGACGGCGGCGGCCGCCACGTCGAAGAACTCGCGCCACAGCGCCGGCGCCGCGGCCAGCGTGAGCTCCGGGGTGGGGGCGGCGTCGGGCCCGGACAGCACGACACCCGCCTCGGCGGCGACGAGCAGCCCGGCCGCGATGTCCCACAGCTTGGTGTGCCACAGCAGGCCGGCGTCGAACCGTGTGAACCGTGTGGGTGCCCGAAACTGTGGACACACCCCGTAACCTGCTGCTTCGTCCACGTCAGCAGCCCTGTGGGGTTCCAGAAGTCGAACTGAGCTTGTGACCTGCGGTGATCGCGATCCCAGCGCTGCGCATGATCATGGCTGTGTTGCTGCGTCTCGTATACCTGATCTTCGATCGACTTCTCAGCTGGCTATTGCTGCTGGGACGCACATCGCCATCCAAGGAACGTCGAGCTGCTCGTCCTTCGGCACGAGGTCGCGGTACTCCGTAGAACCAACCCGAGACCTCGCCTGGACTGGGCCGACCGAGCCCTGTTCGCCGCGCTGACCCGACGCCTACCGACGAGCTTGCGCGGTCGCTCCTCCGGCGGACCACGCGCGCGCATGGCGCCGGACCGTAGAGGCCACCTCCCACGCTCAGCCCCGGCCCCGTCACTCTGCACTTCGGGTCAGCTCGGCCCCGGATGGTCAGCGTGATCGGGGGTCTCTGGTCGGCTGGGTCTCCTGTGCTGCGGTCTGGGCGGCGACCTCGTAGGGCGAGGTCTTACCCCCGACGTGGGCCTCGTCGCGGAACCGCTGGACGTACTCCGGGTAGTGCAGCTCGAACGCCGGACGTTCGGAGCGGATCCGTGGCAGCTCGGTGAAGTTGTGCCGCGGCGGCGGGCACGAGGTGGCCCACTCCAGCGAGTTGCCGAAGCCCCACGGGTCGTCCACGGTCACCACCCGGCCGTACCGGTAGCTGTGGAACACGTTCCACAGGAACGGCAGCGTCGAGGCACCGAGCACGAACGCGCCGATCGAGGAGATCGCGTTCAACGTGGTGAACCCGTCGGTGGGCAGGTAGTCGACGTACCGGCGGGGCATGCCCTCGTTACCCAGCCAGTGCTGCACCAGGAACGTCAGGTGGAAGCCGACGAACAGGGTCCAGAAGTGCAGCTTGCCGAGGGTCTCGTCCATCATTCGGCCGGTCATCTTCGGGAACCAGAAGTAGATCCCGGCGAAGGTGGCGAACACGATGGTGCCGAACAGCACGTAGTGGAAGTGCGCCACCACGAAGTAGGTGTCGGAGACGTGGAAGTCCAGCGGTGGGCTGGCCAGCAGCACCCCGGTGAGCCCACCGAACAGGAACGTGACGAGGAAGCCGAGGGCGAACAGCATCGGCGTCTCGAACGTGATCTTGCCTCGCCACAGCGTGCCCACCCAGTTGACGAACTTGATGCCGGTGGGCACCGCGATGAGGAAGGTGGTCAATGAGAAGAAGGCCAGCAGCACCGCGCC
>JAQSWV010000059.1 GCA_029266455.1 Nocardioidaceae bacterium | reverse complement strand
GGGTAGCCCTCGACCACGCCGCCTCCCGCTTGTGCGATCAGGTCCACGGCTCCGCGCAGGGCGACCGACGCCACGCCCTTGCCGCGGTGGACCTTCTCGACCTGGATGCAGGTGATCCGGTAGTCGGGCAGTCGCTCGGCGGTGGCGAGGTACTCCTTGCGGTGGTGGATGCCGGGATGGAACCACGTGCACCAGCAGCTGGCGAACATGCCCTTGTTGCGCTCGACGAGGGCGGCGAAGTCGTCGAAGGTCTCCGATGTGAGCGACTTGATCGTGAAGTCGGACATGTTGGCAACCTAGACCGGATCGGACGTTGGTCGTCCCATAGCTCCGGCCCTCTCATCGGCCATCGATGCCCGGACGATGTCCACGCCCAGGCCCCGGCCTGCTCCGGTCACGAGCCATACCTTCTTCTCGCCCTTCGGTGACGCACTTCCTTCACGTCAGTCGTGCGCGAGACACCACCGGGTGGAGGTGCTCAGGGAACGCAGCCACCGGACCCGGCCGCGTGGCAGGCCCGCACGTGAGGGTCTCCGACAGGGACCCCCATGTGCCGCGCCCCGCTCGTGGGGTGGCTGGCATGGCAGCCCGGGACCACCTCGAGGACCCCCGGGCAGCAGCGCGAGCGGAGATCCGCGAGTTCCTGTCCACGCGACGGGCGCGGATCACCCCGCAGGAGGCCGGTCTGCCCGAGTACGGCCACGAACGGCGCCGCGTCACCGGACTGCGCCGCGAGGAGGTCGCACTGCTCGCCGGCGTCTCGCCGCAGTACTACACCCGCCTCGAGCGAGGAGACGCCCCAGGCATCTCCGAGAGCATCATCGACGGTGTGGCCAACGCCCTCCAGCTCGACGACGCCGAACGCACCCACCTGCTTCACCTGCTCCACACCGCCGGCACCACCCGAGGACCCCGCCGCCGCACCCTCGCGGATCAGCTTCGAGTCCGCCCGACCATCCAGCGCCTCGTGGACTCCATGTTCAACACACCCGCCGTCGTGCTCAACGGACGCTTGGAGATTGTGACCGCCAACGTGCTCGGAAGGGCCCTGTTCGCACCCGTCTACGCCGAGGCCCGCAACGAGGGCGGACTGCCGAGCAACGCCCGGTTCGTCTTCCTCGCCTCCCAAGCCAAGGTCTTCTTCCGGGAGTGGGACACCGTCGCCAACGACACCGTCGCCATCCTGCGCGCCGAAGCCGGCCGCGACCCCTACGACCGGGCCCTGTCCGACCTCGTTGGGCAGCTGTCCACCCGCAGCGAGGACTTCCGCCGCCGGTGGGCCGCCCACGACGTGCGCATCCATGCCACAGGCATCAAGCTCTTCCACCACCCCGTCGTCGGCGACCCCGACCTGCCCTATGAGTCGCTCCTCCTTGCACCGGGATCGAGCACCAGCCTGGTCGCGTACACCCCCGACCCACAATCCCCGAGCCACGACACCGTCGCCCTCCTTGCCAGCTGGGCCGCTACAAGCAAATCCGACGCTGACCTACCCAAACAAACTGCTCCGCGGTCAGCCTCCGGCCACGATGGCGTTCGGCCCGACCGCACGACAACGTAACCCAGTCACGGCGAGATGCCCGTCGCGTCGCCATGCTCACGGGCGTTTCGAGCGCCGCGGCTGGTGAGGAGCTCGCGGATCGGGGCGCGCGGGCCCCGGCGACTGCCCACGTGTCAAGCCTCCCCCGTACGGACCCGCTCACTGGCTAGGGGCCCCTGTGAGTACCCCTATTGACCGGGACTTCCTCGCACATCGCCTCGCCTGTTGTGTTGGAGGTGTCCGGCTGACCAACCACCTAGCAGTGAAAGAAGGCAACGATCGTGAAGCACGTCTCTTTGGGAGGGCTCACCGTCTCGCGCATCGGCCTTGGAGCCATGACCATGGCTGGCACCTACACCACCGAAGGCGACCTGGACGACTCCGAGTCCATCCGCACGATCCACCGTGCGCTTGACCTCGGCGTCACCCATCTGGACACCGCGGAGATCTACGGCCCGTTCCACAGCGAGGAGGTGGTGGGACAGGCCGTCAAGGGACGCCGCGACGAGGTCGTCATCGCCACGAAGTTCGGCCTGGTTTCCCACACCGACAGTGGGCCCAGCCCAGGTGTCATGGACAGCAGCCCCGCCAACATCAGATTTGCGGTGGAAGGCTCCTTGAGGCGCCTCGGCACCGACTACGTCGACCTGTACTACCAGCACCGCGTCGACCCGAACACCCCCATCGAAGAGGTCGCGGGCCTCGTCGCCGACCTGGTCACCGAGGGCAAAGTCCTCCACTTCGGCCTCTCCGAAGCCGGCCCGGAGACCATCCGAAGAGCGCACGCGGTCCACCCGGTGTCCGCGCTGCAGACCGAGTACTCGCTGTGGACTCGCGACCCGGAAGAGACGATCCTGCCGCTATTGCGGCAGCTCGGCATCGGTTCGTCCCCTACTCCCCCCTGGACACGGGCTCCTCACCGGCCACATCCGCACCGTCGACGACTTCGCCGACGATGACTGGCGCAAGACCAATCCGCGATTCACCGGGGAGAACTTCGCCCGCAACCTCGCCATCGTCGACGAAGTCAGATCCATCGGCGCCGAGATCGGCGCCACCCGGCGCAGACAGCCTTGGCCTGGCTCCTGACCCGCGGGGAGGACATCGCCCCCATCCCCGGCACCCGCCGCGTGGCTCGCGTGGCAGAGAACACCGCGGCCGACACCATCGAACTGACACCCACCCAGATCGAACGACTCAACACCCTCACACCCGCTGCCGGCGCACGCCACGACGACACCCACATGGCAACCGTCGACACATGACCCTGCGACTCGAACTGGAGGTTCGCTCAGCGCCCTAGCGGCGGCATGACCTGAGACACCTCGTTCGAAGCCACCGTCACCCGGACCGTCAGAAGTCGATACGCATGACGGCACGGCGGGGGGTGGGTCTGGCGACTTCGACGAAGCCAGCGGCCGCATACGTGCTGCGAGTGCCCACATGCAGTTCTTCAGCGATGACGTTCGAGTGAGTCAGGGGGTACGCCTCGATGGCCCGAGCACCCCGGTCGCGGGCGAAGTCGACAGCCGCGCGTGCCATGGCGCGGCTGATGCCACGACGCCTGAACCCCGCCTTCGCGAACACACAGGTCACCACCCACACGCTGTCGTCGCTCTTGTCTTCGTCGCGCCCCAGCCACGGGATACGGCTGTTGCGCACAAGCCCGGCGAATGCCGGTCTCGGCTCGACGGCACACCAGCCGACGGCTCGGTCGTCGAGGTAGGCAACCAGCCCACTCGTCTCAGCAGAGTCCGGATCACCGCAGTTGGTCTGCTCCCGAAGCCGGTGAGCACGCTCCTCGACGGGGAAGGCGTTGAACGATTCCTTCGGCCGCAGTTTGTACCGTTGGCACTGGCAGTTCGCTGCTGCGCCACGGCTGCCGAACACCGCCCGCAGGTCACCACAGGCAACCTGGTTCGCGGCGACGATCGAGAACTGCTCGTCAGCGGTCATCACGACCCATGATCCAGCCCGCGTCGGTCACCGGCACGGCGGAAGGCTTCAGACAATCCGTCGGACCTCCTGTGGCCAGCCGCACGCCTCGGCGACTTTGCCGGCCCACACCTTCGCCGCCTCGTCGTCGGCGACGTTCACGACGGTCAGCCCGCCCAGGAACTCCTGGGTCGCGACGAACGGCCCGTCAGTGACCTGGAGGGTGCCGCTCGTCGCGTCGGCGCTGAAGGCCTTGTCGATATCCTCTTCCAGTCCACCGGCGAACACGTAGACGCCGGCGTTCTTCATCTCCTCCACGACCGACTTGGCGAGCTGGCCGCGCCTGATGAACCACTCGTCGCTGTGGTCGCCCACCCACTGCTGGTTGAAGTAGATGATGTACTCGGTCATGTCTGCCTTCGGATCAGGAGCGCACTGCCCGGTCAACACATCCACGACGAGCATAGGGCGCGCGACAGAGTCGACACGCGATATGTGATGGGACACTGACGTGGGCCCGGATTGTTCACCCCAGTGCCACGACCGGCTAACGCAAGAGACGCTGCAGAACGAGTTCGTCGTGTATTGCGATTCCGTGTTCACCGATCAACGGGATTGATGGCTTCAGTGACCGGGCACGATCCACGGCACCGGGGCGAAGCTCAACCAGCCGGAAACCTTGGCGCTGATAGGTCGCCAGTGCGCGAAGATTGTCGTTGGTCGTCACGACACAGACACGTTGGACCCCTGCGTGGACAAACTCCGCCACCGCGGCCGCCACGAGCGCGGAAGCACACCCGTGACCCCGATAGCCCTCGACGACGCCCAGAGCAACGATCTCGGCATCGGAGTCCTGGACAGCATGGGTGACCAGACCAATCAGACTCCCGCCCGCGAACATCCCAAGACCAGGGCAGGCGAGGACATCGACCACTTCCTCGCCACGAACCTGATGCCGGCTACCCAGCACTGCCTGCACGACGCGGTCGGCGTCGCTAGCGTCCGCCTCCGTCAGCCTCCTGATCACACGCCAGCGTACGCCGCACCGACGTTCTCACGTTCGCGCGCCGGGAACGGATGCGCACGAGGCGGCACAATGGCGCCATGAGCAGCACTCCCACCGCCCAGGTCCCTGCCCACGTCGTCCTGGTGCCGGGCTTCTGGCTTGGTGCCTGGGCCTGGGACGATGTCGTGTCCCACCTGCACCGTCAGGGTGTCGAGACTGTCGCGCTCACCCTCCCGGGGCTCGAGCCCGACCATCCCGATCGCGGCTCAGTGCGCCTTGAGGACCACGTCGTTGCGATTGAGCGGGCGCTCGCCCTCGCACCGCAGGGTGCCCGTACCGTGCTCGTCGCCCACAGCGGCGCCGCAGTCCCTGCTACCGCAGCCCTGGACCGGCATGTCGACGAGGTCGACCACGTCGTCTGGGTCGACACGGCGCCGGCCGTGGACGGCTACGCCATGGATCCGGACGTTGCGGGCAGCGAGCACCCGCTCTCTGCGCAGTACGACGAGGAACTCGAGCAGGGGTCGATGAGGGACCTGAGCGAGGAGCAGCTCGCCACGTTCCGAGAGCGCGCCGTCCCGCAGCCGGCGTCCTCGCTTCGTGAGGCCGTCGCGCTCGCCGACGAGCGTCGCCTCGATGTGCCCGGCACCGTCGTGTGCACCTCGTTCTCGGCGGCGGACTATCGCAGCTACGCCGAGCAGGGTGTGCCGTTCCTCCAGGGCCTGCTGCAGCACCGGCGGCTGGAGCTTCTCGACCTGCCGACGGGCCACTGGCCGATGTGGAGCAGGCCGGCCGAGCTGGCGGACATCATCGGCCGGGCAGCGGCAGGAGATGCTTGAGCGACCGTGGTGCTCGTGACAGCCGACACGACGACTGGAGGATGACTCCGATGTCACACATCCGACGCTTCGACCAGTCGGCATCACCGTCGCAGACCCGGACGCCGTGACGGCGCTCTTCGTGCAAGAACCAGACGTGGCATCCCACATCGACCCCGGCCAACAGGTCCTCATCGAGTTCTGGGTCCTGACGATCGAAGGCAAACTTGTCGTCGTAGAGGCACGTCAGGAAGGGAACCCGGGGGACGCGATCGTCCAGGAGCTCGACAAGGTCCGCGAGTCACTCACTTTCGGGCACCGCCAGTGACTCCAGCTGTACACCGGCTCCGCCCGCAACGGCCAGCCGCAGGACCCCCACGTCGAATCCCTCAATTCACCCACGTGCCGGACTCCACCGGTGTCGTCAGCGGGCGCTACTGAGCAGGCCGCTTGATTGGCTGCTGACTGGATCCAGCCCACGCGGCTGATGCCGCCGAGTCAGTAGGCGATGGTTCCCCGATAGGACAGCGACGCCAAGCCGGTGACGGCGTTTCCGGACCCGCCGAAGGTGCCCTCGCCGGAGGCGTCGGAGAACCGGCCCGTGCCCCCGGTGATGACGAAGGTGCCCGTCAGCACCGACTCCCCGTCCCCGTCGGGCAGCGAACCCGTCCCCTCGTAGGTCCAGTGCAGCTCGTCACCATTGGCAGCGACCATCACCAGCCGACCGTCGCGCACCAGGAGAGTCCCAGGGGACGTGACGAAGTCGAGGGTCTCGGTCGTCGAGACCGTGATCTTCCCGAGGTGGGACGCATGCCCCATACCCGACGTCGACACGGTGAAGATACCCGGGACAGACGTCTCCGCGAAGGACGCTTGAGCGGTGAAGTCGGATCTCAGCGGCGTTGTGGTGGCTGCGGTTGCCACCGACGGCGCAGTCAGAAGGACTGCGGCAAGTGCGGCGAGGAGTGTGTGGATGAGGCGCATGTGGCACCGTCCCAAGGTGAGGGGTCGGCAGACCTGCTGCGCCGAAGCCCGCCAACTGAGGCAGCCTCCGCTCGAGCAGCACGGCGAGCGACATCGTCAGTAGTGGAATCAGCCTGCACCCAATGTCCAGGGGGTGTCTAGGCAAGGGGTTGAGATGGCCGCCGCTGACGCACCCATAACGATCTGCGAGCGCGCGTCGCCCCTCGCCTTGCACGCGTCCGTGCGGCCGACGTACGCGAGAATCGTCGGGCACCGGCGAGAGGGAGCTGTCATGCGGGTTGCGGTCTTGGCTGATATCCACGGCAACCTGCCCGCACTGGATGCGGTCCTTGGTGACGTCGACGCCGCTGGCGTCGACGCCATCGTGCTCAACGGCGACATCGCCACCGGGCCGATGCCGGCGGAGACCCTGGACCGGCTGGCCGAGCTGGGCGACAGGGTGATCTGGGTGCGCGGCAACGCCGATCGGGAGCTTGTCGCCGCGTATTCGGGAGGCGTCAACGCGAAACTGCCCGACGCCGTGCGCTCGACCACCGAGTACGGTGCATCCCGTCTGCAAAACCGACACCGGAATCTGCTCGCCGGGCTGCCCCTGTCGGTCACCGTGGACGTGGCCGGGTTGGGGCCGGTGCGCTTTTGCCACGCCACGACGCGCAGCGACACCGAGATCGTGCTCGTCGACTCGCCGGTGAGCCGCTACCTTGACTGCTTCGCCGACACGGCTGAGCCGACCGTTGTGCTGGGGCACACCCACATGCCCTTTGACCGGCTCGCCGACCGCCGTCGGTTCGTCAATCCGGGGAGTGTGGGTATGCCGTACGGCCGTGCGGGTGCGCATTGGGCGCTGCTGGGTCCGACGGTTTCCCTGCGCCATGTGGACTATGACGCCGCACATGCTGCGGAGACCTTCCGCTCCTCCGCCCCGGACTATCCCGGACTCGCCCAGTTCATTGAGCAGAACGTATTGACCGTGCCTTCCGACGCCGAGGCGCTGTCCGTCTTCACCGATTGGGCCCATCGCGACGACGAAGACCCACGACGCGAGGAGTAGCCGGCCGCCGCACATTCATGACACGTCGGGGATCCTTGGGACCGCCCAGCCTCGGGTGCACCACACTGCGATGACCTCGTCTGTCGTCGTGCTCTTCGGTTCTCGGGCCCGCCTGGCGGAGAAGGATCTGGGCAGCGGCGCAGCGGCATCCGGCGGCCTTCGAGATCAGACTCCCCGGGTCATGGCTCACACCACGGCTTTGCGCGTGAACGTCAGGTGGGTGACGCCGCTGGGAGACGAGACGGCCTCGACATCGAAGGCATCCTCGAGGGCCTCGAGACCGTCCCAGATACGCACTCCGCGGCCGAGCACGATCGGGACCTGGACGAGATGCATGTGGTCGACGAGCCCGGCGGCGAGGAAGTCGCGGACGACGGTTGCGCCGCCCCCGATCCGAACGTCTTGGCCATCGGCTGCAGCGCGAGCAGCCTCCAGGGCCTCGGCCGGTTCGGCGTCGAGGAAGTGGAACGTGGTACCGCCCTCCATCTCCATCGAGGGACGCGGATGGTGGGTCAGCACGAAGGTCGGTGAGTGAAACGGGGGATTAGGGCCCCACCAGCCCTTCCAGTCGGGGTCGCTCGCCCACCCGGGCGGGCCGAACTTGTTGGCCCCCATGATCTCGGCCCCGATGCCGCAACTGTGACGTTGTGCGAAGGCGTCGTCGACTCCGGCGCTGCCGCCCGCCTCCCAGAACCGTGTACCGAACATCCACTCGTGGAGACGCTCCCCCGCATGGCCGAAAGGTGCGTCGGCGGACTGTGGCTCGCCCGTGGCGAATCCGTCGAGTGAGATTGACAGGTTGTGGATCCGTGTGAGTGACATACCGCGCGCTCCTCGGTTGTGAATGCGACTCGGGGCGGCAAGTGGCCGCACGCTGAGGGGGCCGCGCGTCAGTCAGAGGGGCTGTCGACGGTGACCCGAACTCGCGGTGGGCGGGGTACCACATCCGAATTGTGGGTGAGAGAGGTGTTTACACCCTTGCCACTGATGCGGCATCACCATACCGTCGATGAATCGAGCCGGCAGTGACCCGCTACGCCAGGCATGCCGCCCTCATGGCCACGGCCTTCCTCGTCCTGCCGGCGGCGCCTGCCGTCGCGGAGGGACCGGTGATCGAACGAGCTAGCTATGTCGAGAGGTTCGAGGATGACTACATCCTCGACCTGTGCGGCATCGAGACCTGGACGACGGTCACCGAGCGTTGGTCGTCGAAGAAGTTCCCGGACGGGTCAGAGATCTTCCACGTTGTGCGTACCTTCGTGCCGGACGATCCCCGCTTCCCCGTCGAGAAGGGAGCCGCCACCAGCTTCTTCGCGGCTGATGGCTCCCGCACCACGGTGGGGAAGCCGCTCCAACTGCTCGATCCCGACGGCGGCGGCACGCTACTGATGGGCGCCGGCCGGGCCCTGTTTGACGCCAACGGCGACCTCATCTCCGCCTCTGGCCAACGCGAGGCGCTGGACGCCGACCCGGCGGACTACTACTGCCCCAACTGATCTCGGGGATCGTCCACACACTCTTGATGGCGGGGGTTCGATGTGACCCGCCCACCACAGCTTTGAGGTAGGCGATCGAGGCCGGTGGATGCACACCTGATGCTGATGGTGCGTGCGTGCAGCGCCCTTCCCTTCCCCCGGGAGGCCCTCAGTGAACGGATGGCCTGTGCGATGCGGCCGATCGGGTGGCTTGCCAGCCGCACGGAGCAGTAGGGGGGCGGTGCACCACCGCCCTCACCCGACCTTTGCGGCTTCAGGCCAGTCATCAGCTCTCAAGCTTCCGAACGATCCGTTGGACCGTGAGCCAGCTGCGCGTGGTGATGCCTTTGCCGTAGGACCGCTCGAGCCAGACCATGAAACCGCCCGCGCTGCTGGGCTCGCTGTTGTCGGTGATGGCGAGAACGGCGCGGGCGCCTGCGTCGTAGCGGACGATCTCCGTGCCGCCTGGATGCAGCTGCCCCGGGAGGACGTCGGGAACTCCTCGGAGGTCCTTGATGAAGGTGGCGGTGAGGTAGGTGTTGGAACTGTGCGTCGCGCCGGGAAAAGGGTCGCTGTCCACCAACCCGCGCAGTTCTGAGTAGGTGCGCACGAGGGTCGGGCTCGAGATGCCGAGGTTACGGGCGAGCGCATCCTCGATGCGCTTCTCGAGGACCTGTGCGTCTGCGACGTCACTTCGGAAGACGATGTTGCCGCTGGCCAGCACTGACCCGACGTCCTCGAGCCCGAGCCCTTCGAACACTGCGCGCAGCTTGTCGTTCGTCATGTTCCTGCCGCTCGGCGCGATTCCGCGCAACAGCGCGGCGAAGCGTGGCATGGCGTCGACCGTACCGGGGAAGTCGCTTGCGGCGGATCCAGCGTCGGGGGCGCGCAAGGACGGCGGGCTACTCAGCCGTAGCTCCGGCCGGGCTCACCGCCCGACTGTCTCCCGGCGAGCCAGCGAACTTATGGGCTGCATCCCGACTCATTCCGCGGAACGGAGGCGTCGAAGCATGGCCAGAACCTGACGCTCGCGCTCCGCGAGCTTCAGCAGTTCTGGAGTCAAGCCGGGTGCTGAGCCGCCGTGGACGCGGGCCTCCAGGGAGCGAACACGGTCCTCGATGGTGGCGTACTCCGCGATCAGCTCGCGGACGGTTGGGGTGCGTGGCGCTGGAATCATCGGGGAACCTCATCAGCTGTGGCACCACTGGTGCCTGCCAACCCCGCGCCCTTGGAGGCGCTTCTATTAGCGCCCGTCTCCGGCCAGATGTCAACTCAGGCGACCACCTCGCGGGCATGCGCGCTGACCAGCGGATCCGCCGAATCACAACGACCCCTATCCGATGACGTGCGGGGTTCGGCATGCCGTCAGGCACGCGCTCCGCACCGCTGCACAAACGTGCTGTGCCCACCGTTTGGGCAGCGGCCTCCTCAGTTGCCGAAATCTCCAGCTGGAGCTGCCAGAAGTGGTCACAGTCGGTCGGGCCGGATCCCTCCGGATACGTGCCCACTGGCCCTGCCGAGACGCCTGACTTCGGGCCGCCTTTCGCCCTGAGCTCCGCGTGAAGCGCATTGCAGACGGTCTCGCACCGCTCCTGTGCACGCTGTTGGCCGGGTGCACCTTCAACCCGAATTCTCGGATGGTGGGGACGTTGTCTCTCACCCCGTGGTCGCGCGTTCCGACGCCCAGAAGACAACGTGAGAAGGGGCTTCTCGAACTGACCTGCGGCCCCTATCCCTCGCAGCGAATGAGTGGCGGGGCCAACTGTCAGTGTCGAAGCTGCCTTCTTGTCCTCCAGCCGGTGAGACACCGCTGAGTCCGCAAATCGATTGCAACCCGTGAGGATCTTCGGCACACTCGAAGAGGCATCGCCACGAGTTGGCGGGCGAGGAGGGACCGATGCTCGAACAGGCGTCGGCCGCGGGCACCGTGGGGATTGCGGAACACCAACGCCTGGAGAAGAGTTTTGCGGCCCTGAACGACCAGTTCGAGGCTGCCAACGAGGTGCTGGTCGCGCTCGGCCGGTCGGCGGGGGATCCGAACACCGTCCTCACCACGATCGTCGAGAGTGCTCGTCGGCTCTGTCCGTCTCAGGCAGTCCACCTCTATCTGCTGGAGGACGGCGTCTATCGGCTCATCAAGAGCGTTGGGATGTCGCGGAAAACAGTCGACTACATCGCCGAGCACCCGATGCCGATGGACCGCGACACGCTCATCGGGCGAGTGGGCCTCGACCGCACGACACAGCAGATCACCGACGTCCTCGCGGACCCCGACTACGGGCGCAGAGATCTTCAACGAGTGGCCCACTTCCGCACCACCATGGCCGCACCCCTGGTGATCGATGACGAGGTCGTGGGCAGCATGGCTGTCTGGCGCAACGAGGTGAGCCCGTTCGACGAGCGCGAGATGGCCATCCTGACCGCCTTCGCGGGTCAGGCGGCGATGGCGATCAACGGCGTGAAGCTCGTGCAGGAGCTCGAGGCGCGGCGAGCGGAGCTCGCGCGCAAGGTCGATGAGCTGGAGGCACTGCGTGAGGTCGGCGAGGCGGTGGGATCCAGCCTCGACGTCGAGCGCGTGCTCTCGACGATTGCCATGCACGCCGTCGAGCTGTCCGGAACGGATGGCGGCTCGATCCTGGAGTACGACGAGCACGACCGCTCCTTCGTCGTTCGAGCCACCTACCAGACCGAACCCACAGTCATCGACCGGTTACGCAGCATCCGGATCGAGCTCGACGCGACATTGGTCGGCCGGGCGGCCAGGGAACGTACACCGTTGGCTGTGACCGACATGGATGCGGTCGACCTGGACGCGCATCTACGCATCCTGCAGAAGGCGGGCTGGCGGTCCGTGCTCGCGGTCCCGATGCTGCGGGAGGGGCAGATCGTGGGTGCGCTCATCGTGCGCAGGAAGACGACCGGAAGCTTCTCCTCGGAAGTCGTGCAGCTGATGGAGACCTTTGCGAGCCAGTCGACGCTGGCACTGCTCAACGCCCGGTTGTTCCGTGAGCTGGAGCAGCGCAGCGCCGAGCTCGAGGTTGCCAGCACGCACAAGTCCGAGTTCTTGGCCAGCATGTCGCATGAGCTCCGCACGCCCCTCAACGCGGTGCTGGGCTTCTCCGAGGTCCTCCTCGAGCAGATGTTCGGTGAGATCAACGAGCACCAGGAGGAGTACCTCCGGGACATCCACGACTCGGGCAAGCACCTCCTCGAGCTCCTCAACGAGATCCTGGACCTCTCGAAGGTGGAGGCCGGCCAGATGGAGCTCGGATACACCACCTTCGAGCTGGCACCCGTGCTCGACCACGCAGCCTCGATGCTTCGGGAGAGAGCCAGCCTCAAGTCGATCGACATCGCGGTCGAGGCGGAGGACGACGTCGGCGTGGTGGAGGCCGACGAGCTGAGGTTGAAGCAGGTGGTGATCAACCTGCTGACCAACGCTGTCAAGTTCACCGGGGAGGGCGGGTCCGTCGTGATGCGGGTGACGCGGTCGGACACCGACGTCGTGACCATCACGGTGACCGACACCGGGATGGGCGTTCCCCCAGAGGACCGCGAGCGGATCTTCGAGTCGTTCCAGCAGGGCGGACGCGGAGCCTCGAGGGAGGAGGGGACCGGCCTGGGCCTGACGTTGTCGCGGCGGATCGTCGAGCTGCTCGGAGGCAGGATGTGGCTCGAGAGCGAGGTGGGGGTCGGCAGCACGTTCGGGTTCTCCCTCCCGGCGTCCCGACCGAGCATCGCCGGCTGGGTGGGGGACACGGGGTCGGCCAACACGCTGGCCGACGTCGTGGTCATCGACGATGACCGACCCTCGTTGGACCTCCTCACCGCCTACCTGGCGGGCGGCGCGCTCCGGGTCACCACCGCCAGAGACGGCCCGTCAGGCCTGGACGCAGTCCGCAGGATCAGGCCGGCGGTGGTCCTCCTGGACATCCGCCTTCCCGGCATGGATGGCTGGGCCGTGCTCCAGGCCCTCAAGTCCGACGCCACCACGCGGGACATCCCCGTCGTCGTGGTGTCGATCGTCGACGAGCATCCCCGAGGAACAGCACTCGGAGCGGCGGCGTACCTCGTCAAGCCAGTGAGCCGCGACATGCTTCTCGGCGCGCTGACGTCCGTCGGAGTACCTGCCGGTCAGGTCCGAGCCGACACCCTCGATGTGACGTCGTGAGCGGTGAACGCATCCTCGTCGTCGAGGACAACCCCAAGAACCTGAAGCTGGTCAGGGACGTCCTGCAGTTCTCGGGCTACGAGGTCATCGAGGCCACGTCGGGGGAGGACGGCGTCCGACTCGCAGCCGAGCAGCACCCCGACCTCATCCTCATGGACCTGCAGCTTCCCGGCATCGACGGCACGGAGGCGCTGCGACGGATCCGGGTGAGCGACTCGGGCTCGGTTCCCGTGGTCGCGGTCACCGCGTCCGCCATGAACGGAGACGGCGACCGCGCGTATGCCGCTGGCTTCGACGGCTACGTGCAGAAACCCCTGAGTGTGCGCGCGCTCCAGCAGCAGGTCCATGACTTCCTCACCCCGCGCGGGGGCACGACATGACCCGCGAGGCCTCCGGGAAGGCGACGGTGCTGGTGGTCGATGACCAGCCGCAGAACATCCGCCTCCTCGCCGCGGTCCTGACACCGCGGGGCTATGACGTCAGGACCGCCGCCTCGGGGGAGGAGGCGCTCGCCGCCCTCGACGACGAGGACATCGACCTCGTCCTGCTCGACATCGTCATGCCCGGCCTGGACGGCTACCAGGTGTGCCGGCGCATCCGCGAGCAGACTGAAACGGCCTACCTGCCGGTCGTCATGGTCACCGCCAGCGGCGACGAGCAGAAGATCAAGGCCCTCGAAGCAGGGGCCGACGACTTCCTGACGAAACCCGTCGACCAGAGCGAGCTCCTTGCGAGGGTGGCCTCGCTGGCCCGCATCAAGCGCTACCAGGACACCATCAAGCGCCAGGCCAGCGAGCTGGCCGACTGGAACCGCGAGCTGGAGTCCAGGGTGGAGTCACAGGTGTCCCAGCTGGAGCGCATGGGCCGGCTGAGGCGCTTTCTCTCCCCGCAGCTCGCCGAGCTCATCGTCGACTCCGGTGACGAGACGTTCCTGGAGAGCCATCGGCGGGAGATCGTCGTCGTGTTCTGCGACCTGCGCGGCTTCACGACCTTCGCCGAGTCGAGCGAGCCCGAGGAGGTGATCGCGGTGCTGCAGGAGTACCACCACGCACTCGGCGACCTCATCTTCCGGTTCGAGGGGACGCTCGAGCGCTTCACTGGTGACGGGATGATGGTCTTCTTCAACGACCCGATCCGGTGCGACGACGGGCCGCTGCGCTCGGTCCGCATGGCGGTGGCGATGCGCACTCGGGTGATGGGGCTGGCCGAGTCGTGGGCCCGGCGGGGCCACGACCTGGGGTTCGGGATCGGGATCGCCCAGGGCTATGCCACCTTGGGCACGATCGGCTTCGAGGGTCGCCAGGACTACGCCGCGATCGGTAACGTCACGAACCTTGCCGCTCGACTCTGTGCTGACGCCGGGCCTTGGCAGATCCTCACGACCGAGCGGGTCTTCTCCGCCGCCGGGCCGTCCGTCGTGGGGGAGGACGCCGGCGACCGTCAGGTCAAGGGCTTCAGCCGCCCGGTGCACGCCTTCAGCGTGATGGGGCTGGACAGCGCGAGGACCGTCTCGTGACGGGCGCACTCTGGACCGCGCCCCCGCAGGGGCCAGCTCTCCTGTCGGCGTTGACCGAGGATGAGCGCTACCGACGGTTCGACGCTCTGCAGGCACGCATGCCCGACGTGTGGAACGCGATGCGGCTCAACCACGACGACGAGTCGATCGTCGTGGTCCCCTCGATCTCGCTCGACCGTGCCGTGTCCGCGAGCGGCAGTATGTCGCAGGCGTACGAGGAGCGGTTCCTCTTCCTGCTCGTGCTGCTGCGCCAGCCGCGGCTTCGGATGGTCTATGTGACGTCGATGCCGATCGCACCGGAGATCGTCGAGTACTACCTGGCCCTCCTCAGCGGCGTCATCCCGAGCCACGCCCGGGCCCGCCTCTCCCTCATCTCCGTCAACGACGCGTCCGGGCGTTCGCTCAGCGAGAAGCTCCTGGCACGGCCCAATCTGCTGCGCCGCATCGCGGAGCTCGTGCCCAACCCGGCTCGATCCCACATGGTCCCCTACAACACGACAGAGCTGGAGCGCGATGTCGCGCTGAGCATCGGCATCCCGATGTACGGCGCCGACCCACGGCTGGCCGAGCTCGGATCGAAGACCGGATGCCGACGACTCTTCGCAGAGGTCGGCGTGCCCCACCCGTTGGGTGCCGAGAACCTGCACAGTTTCGACGAGATCGCCGACGCCGTGGTGGAGATGCGGCGGCAACGCCCCGCCATGGCCAGCGCCATCGTCAAGCTCAACGAAGGTGTCTCGGGGTCCGGAAACGCCGTCGTGACCCTGACCGGGCTTCCGAGTCCCGGCTCGGTCGACGAGAGGGACGAGGTGATGACGCGCCTCCAGCACATGGTCCTGGAGTCGGAGACCACGCCGTTCGACCTCTATGTTGCCAAGTTCGCCGAGGGCGGTGGGATCGTCGAGGAGCGCATCAGCGGACAGGAGCTGCAGAGCCCGAGTGTGCAGCTACGGGTCCTGCCCAGCGGCAAGGTCGAGCTGCTCTCCACCCACGACCAGCTGCTCGGCGGGCCCAGCGGGCAGAAGTACCTCGGGTGCGTCTTTCCGGCCGCCGCGGCGTACGCGAGGCTCATCACCACGCATGCGGAGCAGATCGGGCAGCGGCTCGCCCAAGAAGGCGCACTCGGCAGGTTCGCGGTCGACTTCGTGGTCGTCCGAGAGGGTGGTGGATCGTGGACGCCGTACGCCATCGAGCTGAACCTGCGCAGGGGCGGCACGACCCATCCGTTCCTCACGCTGCAGTTCCTCACCGACGGTCGGTACGACCCCGCAACCGCGTTGTTCACCACACCGCGGGGTCGGGAGAAGCACCTCGTGGCGACGGACCACCTGGAGTCCCCGGACCTTCGCGGCCTCGTGCCCTCGGACCTGTTCGACATCGTCGCCCGGCACGGGCTGCACTTCGACCAGTCGCGTCAGGAGGGCATCGTCTTCCACATGATCAGCTGCCTGACCGAGCACGGCCGCCTCGGCATGACCTCAGTCGGGGACACCCGCGCCGAGGCAGACCGCCGCTATCGCGAGGCCGAGCGGATTCTGCTGGACGAGGCTCGCTTGGCTCTGCAGGAACAACCACTACGTGTCTGACCGGGTCGCAGGACAGGGCGTGTGGTATGTCGCCTACGCGTCGAACCTCGCTCTCGACCGCTTTCGGATCTACCTCTGCGGTGGGCGTCCGTCGGGCGGGCTACGCGACAACGCCGGCTGTCGCGATGCGCGAGACCCGGCGCGCCTCGTCAGCCTGAAGGTGACGGGCGGGCTCGTGTTCGCGGGCTGCTCCTCGGTGTGGGGTGGTGGCATGGCGTTCCTGGACCGGGGCACGCCGGGTCGGATCGCATGCCGCGCCTACCTCATCTCGGCAGACCAGTTCGCGGACGTGACAGCTCAGGAGATGCGCCGCCCTCCGGGCGGTGAGTTCGCCAGAGAGCTGGCAGGCCTCCTGACCGAGGTCGAGTCCCTGCACACGTTCGGGCCGGGACACTACGAGACCGTCGTCCGACTCGGCACCTTCCAAGGCGCCGCGCTGCTCACCGTGACGCATGGCGACGTCGCGGACCTCGCTCCGGCCGCGCCCTCAGTCGCGTACCTGTCACAGATCGCCGCCGGCCTCCAGGAAGCACATGGCTGGGGTGCCGAGCGGATTGGAACGTACCTGGCTGGTGCTCCCGGAGTCCGCGGCGCCTGGACTGCCGACCAGATCTCGGATGTCGCCCGGTCGGTGGCTTGACGCCGGCCAAGGGCGGTATGACCGGACGCCCGGCTGAGGTCGTCGAGGGCCTCCCTGTCGTGCGCGTCGACGAGGTCAGCGTGCGGAGTCCCTGTCCATCACTGTGGGCGGGTGGTCGCCGTACTCGAACGAGCCGACCTCGTCGGCCGGAACCGCGGCGGACGGCCGACGCGTGATCGAGCGCAAGGTCGCGAGGTCCGCCTTCGGCTCACGGTCGGCCGTCAGGAGCCCGTTCTTCTCCTGCAGGGTGTCGGTGAACTGGGTGTAGCAGAAACCGCTGATGGCCGGTGCGTCGAGGAGCGCGTCGACGAGGGCGTGGTAGCGCTCGACGAGGTCCTCCGCCGTTCGCGCCACCGAGTACCCGTGCCACGACGGTGCGTCGTCCCCGTCGTGGGAGATCCCGCCGAACTCGGTGATCATCAGTGGCCGACCCTCGCCGGGCATCCCCGGCAGCAAAACCGTGCGGTACATCGGCTGAACGTCCTGCAGGGTGCTCGCGATGCTGGCGGCGCTGCCATAGCGCTGAGTCAGCACCTCCGCTCGTGCGGTGTAGTCGTGCACCGTGATGACGTCGGTGACCACCTGCTCCCAGCCGTCGTTGCCCACCACGAGCCGGGTGGGGTCGAGGGCCTTGGTGAGGTGGTAGAGCGCCGTGACGAAGCTGCGGTGCCGGGTCGAGGTGGCGAGGTTCGGAACGCCCCAGCTCTCGTTGACCGGCACCCACGCGATGATGCACGGATGGCTGTAGTCGCGCCGTTGGATCTCCAACCACTCCCGGGTGACCCGCTCCACGGTCCGGGTCGAGTACTCGTAGGCGGCCGGCATCTCCGCCCACACCAGGAGACCCAACCGGTCGCACCAGTAGAGAAAGCCCGGGTCGGCCACCTTCTGGTGCAGGCGGACCCCGTTGAAGCCCAGGCTGCGCACGAGCTCGACCTCCCGCCGGGCGGCATCGGGGTCAGGGACCGCCAGGTGCGACTCCGTCCAGTAGCACTGGTCGAGCACGAGACGCAGGAAGTACGGACGGCCGTTGAGCAGGATCCGGTTGCTCGAGGCCCCGATGCTGCGCATCGCGGCGTAGCTGCGCACCAGGTCCACCCGCTCTGTGGCACCCCCCTCGCCATCCGTTGCGTGCAGCCAGACCTCGGCGTCGAAAAGGTTGGGCGTCTCGGGCGACCACAGCATCCGGCGCCGTTCCAGGGTCATGTGGGACTGCCGCAGCGGCACTGAGATGCTGGCACGGTCGCGCACCACCATCGCCGAGGTGTCGGCCAGCTCGGCGCCGTCGTGAGTCAGCCGCAGGCGCAGCCGCAAGGGCTGCCGGGCCACGGCGTTCAGGCGGACATCGAGGCCCAGCGTCGCCGTCTCGACATCGGGAGTCCACCGCAGCTCCTCGATCCGCGTGGCCGGCACCGGCTCGAGCCATACGGACTTCCAGATGCCGCTGGTCCGCTGGTACCAGATGGCGTGGGGGACCTCCTGCCAGTCCTGCTTGCCCCGGGGCTGCTCGAGGTCGTGGGGGTCATCGACTGCGCGGACCACCACCACCTGCTCCGCCGAGCCGACCAGCGCATCGGTGATGTCAGCGTGAAACGGAGTATGACCACCGGTGTGCTGAGCGACGAGCTGTCCGTTGACCCAGACATCCGCCGTGTAGTCCACGGCGCCGAAGTGGAGGAGCAGCCGCTCGTCCGGACCATGCGGCGCGGTGAACGTGCGCCGGTACCACAGCACTCGGTGGAAGCCGGTGTCCCCGATCCCACTTGCTGTCGACTCCGGGGGGAAGGGCACCGTGATGGCACGCTCCACCACGCCCTCGGACTCGTCCCAGCTCTGGTACCAGCATCGGCTCAGACCGACGTCCGCGTCGTCGTACGAGAACTGCCACTGGCCGGAAAGGTCGAACCATCGTTCACGCGTCAGCTGAGGCCGGGGATGCAGACCGGTTCCGGATTCCGCCATCACCGACATCACGCTAGTAGGCCCTCGAGCTCGAGCAAAGATCGCCGCCCCAGCACGTAAGGACGGTGAACACGGAGGCGTGAGCCGTCGGCTGGCGACGTCGGCTTCGACCCGGCCTTCGCCAGGTTTTGTCGAGGAGCCCGAACGGTTCCTGGCGGAGTGAGCGAATCCGGACCCAGCTAGTCACTCCGTGCCGGAGGGTCCACTCCGGTGACGTCCCCGGCTGCGTCGGTGGCGTACCGTCCGGCCGAGAGGTCGACCACGGTCAAGGCGTTCCCGAACGGATCCTCGACCACCGCCACGGTTCCGACCGGGATGGGTGTGGCCTCCAGCAGGACCCGCCCGCCACCCGCGACGACGGACCTCATCGCCTCGGGAACCGAGGTGACGAGCCAGTTCGGCGCGTAGTCGAGGGCCGTGCTCAGCAC
>JAQSWV010000058.1 GCA_029266455.1 Nocardioidaceae bacterium | reverse complement strand
GACTGCCGCTGCATCATGCTGCCGCCGGTCGCGGACGTCGCCCTTGCGCCGTCGTCCTGATCGCACGCGACTAACCCGCCCACCAGCAGCAGCGACGAGGTGAGCGCCACTGAAGTGAGCCGTCTCATTGTCCCTGTCAGCATCATTCTCTCGCTTCTATCCGCCTGCCGGTCAGCCGGCGGGGCTCCATCCGTACGAACAGCGTGCGCACGCCGGGTGCCCAGGGCTCAAGCCCGCCGCTCTTCCGCAGTTCCGCGATCTCTTCCGGCTCGGCCACCGTTTCGGCCGGTCCGACGGCCACCACGCTCCAGCCGGTGCGGGTGACGTGATCGATCTCGTCCACCTCGATGGCGACGGTCGCTCCTCGAACTGACCGGGCCAGCGCACCGTAGGCAGCCGTTCGGAAGAGGACGGATCCTTCGTGCATCCCAATGGTCATGGGCACGACTTCCGGACCGTTGCGCCCGCACCATGCCACTCGGCCGATCGTGCTGGACGCGAGCAGGTCGAGGCACTCCTCGACGGCCAACTCGCGGATGCTCTTGGCGGGCTGGGTGTTCCGGTGTGCGGGCTGAGTGTTCCGGTGTGCGGGCTGAGTGGTCATGTGTCTTTGGTACGCCACTTCCTCCGACTCTTGATGGGTCGTACGTCCCCTACTGGTGAGCCATAGGACCGGTGTCCGGGTGAGCAGCCGCCCTGAGTACTGACCGGATCCGCTCGCCTGACGCCCGACTTGGCCGGTGCGGCGCGGTGCCGGGCACCTTCAGGGAGCTGCGCTGATCAGAGCTCTAGGGCAACGAGGGAAGTTCGGGTCGACCGGTGTTCCGTGCGGTGCTTGCGAACGCCTGGCAGCGTGCGGGGACCACGGCGGACGAGCATCACCGGGCAGGCGCTGCCTGCGACCACGGCCCGGGCAACCGAGCCAAGGGCGAGCCCGTGGATGCCTCCGCCACCTCGTGCGCCGACGACCAGCAGGTCCGAGTCAGCCGAGTGCTCCACCAGTGCCCCCACCGGGTGGCCGTGCTCGAAGACTCGTGACATCGGGATGTCCGGGTGACGTTCGGCCCAGCCGGCAAGTTCCTCCGCGACCGCGAGCTCGGCGGAATGCCGCCAGTGGTTCAGCGTGCCCTCGACGTCGGGCAGGTCGACGTAGTAGGGGGCCGGCACCTCCCACGCATGGACGGCCACGAGCTCAGCCGAGCGCCAGCTGGCCTCGGCGACCGCCGCCGCGAGGGCGGGAAGAGAGCGGGCGGAACCGTCGAGCCCCACGGTGACGCGTCCGGTGTGTCTGGCCGGGGTCCACGCGTGAGGGACGATGACGACCGGGCACTGTGCCCGTGCTCCGACGGCGGTGCTGGTCGACCCTGAGAACATGCGCTCGAGGCCGCTGATGCCGCGCCTGCCGAGGACGACCAGGTTCGCGAGCCTGGAGGCCTTGGCCAGAGTGCCCGTGACCGTTCCGTGCCACACCCGAAGGCTGACGTGGTCGGCCGGTACGCCAGCCACCTCAGCTCTGTTCCGCGCCGATTCCACGGCTCGCTCAGCGGCGCGGAGGAGCGTCTCCTCAGAGTTCTCCAACAAGGCGAAGTCCTGCGGAGGCTGCGCCGCGACGTGCGCCAGCAGAAGATGCGCTCCGGTGCGCCGGGCCTCATCTGCCGCGTAGTCGACGGCGCGGAGCCCGTCCTCGCCTCCGTCTATGCCGACAAGGATCGTGCTGTGCGCCTCCGTGGTCATGGCTCACCTCCCAGTTGTCCTTGAGTCTGTCCGACACCCCGTCACGGTCTGAGAGGACTACGGCGCAACATCTCGGGACCTTGGACCCAGCGCCGGCAGTCACTCCGAGCCCTGATCAGCCCCAGTGCTCGGCGGTTCGAGCGTTGAGACCGCAGCCATCCGGACCGGCACCGTGGGCCCTGACATCCGCAGCCGGACCCGTCGTGCAGGGGTGCGGGGCGGGACGCTAGGGCCGTCCGGCGTCGGGGTAGGTCTCCGCCAGCACGATGTCGGTCATCACGCGGTGGAACTTGGCCGGCTCCTCCCACTGTGGGACGTGGCCGGAGTGCTGGAACGGGATGAGCTGCTTGTCCGGAGCGTCCAGACCCGCATACCACTCCAGAGCCAGATCTCGCCGGGCGCTGAGCTCGTTCACGCCGTCGATGATGTACACCGGAACATCGAGCCGGGGCACATCGCGCCGGAAGTCGACGTCCTGCAGCTGGGGGTAGAGGAGCGAGAACGTGTCCAGCAGACCCCGCAGAACGTTCAGCTTGTCGATCAGGCCGAACTCATCGGCGCCAGTTGCGAACACTCCGGGACTGGTGTTCTGGAAGTGCTCCCACTCCGGGTAGGGCTCGAGCCTGTCGTAGTAGCCCATCACGAACGCGTAGCCCCACACGTCGTCGTACGGAGGCTTCCCGTACCCACGCATGGTGTCGGCCAGCGCATCGTCTTCGGTACGGGCGGCGTACGCGAGCATGTCCTCGTAGAGCCGCTGATCGGTCCCGAGCTGGGAGACCATCTGGCCCATGCCCACGTACGCGTGGTACTGCTCCGGCGCGCGTTGCACGGCCAACACACCCAGTGTGCTTCCCCACGAGTTGCCGGCCAGGTAGATCTTCTCCTCGTCGAAGCGGTCCCGCAGGTATGCGGTCAGCTCGAGCGCGTCCGAGGTCAGCTGCTCAGGAGTGAAGGTGTCCGTGGGGTCGAGCGCCGGGTACGACTTGCCGGCCCCGCGCTGGTCCCACACCGCCACCACGAAGTCCTGCTCCAGGTCTGAGAAGTACTCCGTGGCGTAGCCGATGTCCGACGTGATGGGTCCGCCCGCCAGGTACAGCACCACGGGATCGTCGACACTGGCCCCCCGAAGCATGACGAGCTGGTCGGCGCCACCGAGGGTCACGGTGGCGAACTCGGAGATGCTGCCCGCGAGCGGCTCGCCGTCAGGGCCAGACATCGTGTCCAGCTGCGCCGGTCGTGCGATCTGGAGAGCGAGGAAGGCGAGTGCGGCAGCCGTCACCACGGCGATGGTGCGCCGCAGTCCTCTGGCCAGTCGGTGCCATCGTCCGTTCGGGGGCGCCGCGGAGCCGCGCCGCCGGAACCCGACGCCGAAGGCGGCGCCGACGACCATCGGCAGCACCGCGACAACGGCGTAGAACCCCCGCGTCGCGACGGCGACGAGGATGCCCAGGGTCGACCCGAGGTCGGGGATGTCGACGCTGGCGCCCTGGACGCGGAGCCGTACCAACTCGAACACGAGCACGTGCACGGCCGGTACGAGGGCCATGGCCCCACGCGCGCCGAGCAGGGCGCCGCCGACCCAGCCGAGCGCGGCGGCGCCGACCATGAGCGCAAGAGTCTGCGTCGCCGTCGTCGGCCCACGAGGGAGCAGCCAACCGGCCAACAGACCTGACAGGGCCGCTGCCCCCGTCACCCACCACGCGCCGTGTTGGTGAGGTGCTGTCGACCACCACGGTGCGGTCGGGCGCGCTGAGGTGCGCTGATGCTCGAGATTGCCGACGGCTGTGGTCATGGCACGCCTCCTCAACGTGATCCCGACGCTAGGAAGAGGCGAGCGGTCGGAACGAGAGACCTACTACCTGACCGCTCGGGACCTACGGGAAGGTGCCAGATCGCCGCGAGAACGCGGCCCGCTGACCCGCTGGTCATCGTCCACAGAGACCAGGCACGGGACGAACGTCCCGAAGCGGACAAGACTTTCAGCCCTGGTCAGCAGTCGCCGGAGTGCGAGGCTGGCCGAGTGTCCGATGATGAGGTAAAGAGACCCATTCGCGTATACCTGCTTGACGACCACGAGGTCGTGCGCCGGGGTTTGTGCGACCTGTTGCAGCGAGACGGTGACATCGAGGTGGTGGGGGAGTCGGGGTCGGCCCCCGAGGCGGCCGCCCGGATACCGGCGCTCCGCCCGGATGTCGCCGTCCTCGACGGCCGGTTGCCGGACGGTTCAGGAATCGAGGTGTGCCGCGAGGTGCGCTCGGTGGATCCGTCGATCGCCGTGCTGATCCTCACTTCATATGACGACGACGACGCCTTGTTATCAGCGATCATGGCCGGCGCTGCCGGGTATGTTCTGAAGCAGATCCGGGGCGCTGACCTGGTTGACGACGTGCGCAGGGTCGCGGCGGGCCAGTCGCTGCTCGACCCGGCTGTCACTCAGCAGGTATTGGAGCGGCTGCGCCGGGGGCCGATGGAGGACACGGAGTTGGCCCCGCTGACCGACCAGGAGAAGCGAATCCTCGAGCTGATCGGTCAGGGGATGACAAACAGGCAGATCGCCGAGGCGGTGTTCCTGGCGGAGAAGACAGTGAAGAACTACGTGTCCAGCCTGCTGGCCAAGTTGGGCATGGAGCGACGTACCCAGGCTGCGGTCTTCGCGAGCAAGCACTTCGGCCACTAGCGCGAGACCCGGGGTCACTCCGTGCCCCCTGGCAGCGGACGTTCCCACCCAGGTCGGAGGAGTGACGAAAGCCCTGCCGGTGATGACCGATCGGCACCTGCACCTTCCATCCCCGGGGAGCCAACCTGGACTCAGGCTAGGAAAGGTGGCTCACCATGAGTACGTCGACGTACCCCGTCAGGGTCGAAGCAGCGCTGGATCCAAAGCTCAACCGTTGGCTGTGGCTGGTCAAGTGGCTCCTCGTGATCCCGCACTACGTCGTGCTGTTCTTTCTGTGGATGGCGTTCGGCGTCCTGAGCCTGGTGGCCTTCGTCGCCATCCTGTTCACCGGTAGGTACCCCCGGGCGATCTTCGACTTCAACGTGGGAGTCCTGCGCTGGAGCTGGCGGGTTGCGTACTACGCCTACGGGGCGTTGGGCACGGACCGCTACCCACCGTTCTCCCTGGAGGACGTTCCCGACTACCCGGCGCACCTGTCCGTGGAGTACCCGGAGCACCTGTCTCGAGGACTGGTGCTCGTGAAGTGGTGGCTGCTGGCCATTCCGCACTACCTGGTGGTCGCCGTCTTTCTCGGCGCCGGCCTGTACGTCGCCAACGGCCTGTCCGACACCGGACCTGCGGTATGGGGTGGCGGACTGATCGGTCTGCTCGTCCTGATCGCCGCGGTGGTCCTGCTGTTCACCGGCAGGTACCCACAAGCCATCTTCGACTTCGTCCTGGGCATGAACCGGTGGGTGCTGCGGGTGGCCGCCTATGCCGCCTTGATGACCGACGAGTACCCGCCGTTCCGCTTCGACCAGGGCGGGCCTGACCCTGGCTCGGGACACGTCGGCCTGCCGACCGCCCCCCCAGAGGCATCGACATCCGGCTCATCGACTGACTCCGCGGCCGGGACGTCGTTGCGTCAGGCAACGGCTCCGGCACCGGAGACACCAGCTCGCGGCTGGACCGGCGGCCGGATCGTCACGGTGGTGATCGGCAGCGCTCTTCTGCTTTCAGCCGGGGGGCTGCTCACCGGTGGCATCGCGCTGGCCGCTGCCGACCAGACGATGCGTGACGACCAAGGCTTTCTCATGGCGGGAGATCACCAGTACAGCGCACCGGGCTTTGCCATCGCCTCGGAGCCCATGGAGCTTCACGCCGACGGTGCCGCCGACTTCGTACCGGATGTGCTGCTGGGTGACGGCAAGATCCAGGCGACCGCTGACGACACGGCAGTGTTCGTCGGGGTGGCCGACTCCACGGACGCCGCCGCCTACCTCGACGGCGTCCGCCACTCCACCGTGAGCGACTTCCGTAGCGACTGGGACAACGCGGGGCCCGTCTACCAGACGAACGACGGCGGAGCACCGACGACGCCTCCGGGGGACACCGACATCTGGGTGGCCAAGGCGTCCGGACCGGGCGAGCAGCAGGCAGTCATGGAGCTCGAGCCTGGGGACTGGACCGTTGTCGTCATGAACGCCGACGGCAGCCGTGGCGTCTCCGCCGACGTCGCGATCGGTGCGACGTTCCCGGCAATCGAGTGGGCTGTTGCCACTCTCCTGCTGGTGGGTGGCTTCCTGCTCCTCATCGCACTGGCTCTGATCATCGGAGCAGTCCGGCGGGCAAGCCACGCAGGGCGGTGATCGTCGTGACCTCCCCTTTGCTCACCGTGTTCCTCGTCCTGCACGGCCTTCTGCATCTGGGCATCTGGGTCCCTTCGCCGAGGCGGGACGGGCCGGAGCCGCCGTTCGTCCCGGACCGGTCCGCGCTGCTCACAGCGGCAGCGGTCCCGACGGCCGCGGCGCACCGGCTTTCGGTGCTGCTCGCGGTGGTGGCAGCCGGCGCCTACGTCACGGCCGGTCTCGCTGTCGCCTTCGACACTGCGTGGGCCGTTCCGCTCGCCGTGGCCGCAGCCGTGACGGGGTTGGCGCTGAAGCTGGTCTTCTTCCACCCGTGGCTGATCCTCGGTGTCCTGCTGGACCTGGCCGTGCTCATTGCAGCGGCTACCGGATGGCCGGTGGGCTGGTGGTGACAGAACGGCCGGGAGCGGCTACGGCCTGGTGGTTCGTGTGGTCACGATGGCGTGGACCTGGACGTTCGGATTTGTCTCCGCTGGGCTCGGCGGCGGTCTGGGGCGAGCCCTGCACCTGCTCGCTCTGCTTGGGCCGGTGGTGGGATGGGTCGGCGTTCTCACAACGGGAACTGGCGGAGACTATCGCCGCACTTTCCTCAGGCGTGTGGTCGACGTACGGGTGGTGCAGCCAACGTGGTGGTTAGCCGTGTTCGCGGTGGGGGCAGGGTTGCCCTTGGCGGCTGTCGGTGTCGCGGCGGTGGCAGGGTGGGAGGCGACGGTGGATCCCACACCGACGGCGCTCGCTGTGACCGGTGCCCTCGGCTTCGCCCTGGCTGCCGGAGTCGTCGAGGACCCGGGCTGGCGCGGCATCGCTCTGGACGGGCTCACCCAGACCATGGGGCGGCTAGGCACCAGTCTCGTCCTCGGGGTCCTCTGGTCGCTGTGGCATCTGCCGCTGTACTTCATCGAAGGCACGTTCCAGCACGCCCTCGGCGTCGCAACGCCTCAGTTCTGGATGTCGATGACCATTCGCGTCCCGCTTGCCGTACTCCTCGTGTGGCTTGTCACCGGCACCGACGGCGCGATCGTCGCCGCCGTCGCCGCCCATGCACTCGGCAACACCGTCGGGGAGTTCCTCACCACCGGCGTGGCTGCCATGGGTGTCGAGCTGCTCATCACCGGGCTTGCTGCCACCGCGGTCGGGACTGCCCTGGGCCGTCCAGGGTAAGCACCGCCCGCCGATCAGTCCCGACCGAAGCGCACGTAGGACTCGAGGTACCTGAGAGGCTTCCCGGCCTGCACCCTCCGCTCATGTCTGCCTCTTTCTCGACACGCCTTCATCGGCGGGCGACATGAGGTAGCGCCAGGCAGCGAACAGGCTGGCCAGCACGATGAGCGAAACCATGACGAGGGGCGGCAGCGTGTTCTCGGCGCCTTCCACAGTCATCAGGATCATGGCGGCGACAATGCTCGCACCCATCAGCACCGAGAAGACCAGCAGCGGCCCCACGAAGAACAGTCCGGAAGCCCTGCCCTGCAGGGTCAGGTAGCCAGCGATGATGAGGGCGGGCAACAGCACGGAGAGGTCGATCACGTGGACCGGGTTCACCCACAGCCCGGCATCGATCACGCTCTGAGGCGCCTCGCCGGACAGTGTCGCGGGAATCAGTTCGCTCAGCCAGAGCAGTTCGAACAGGACGCCGATGGCGATGGAGGTGTAGCCGGCGATCCGGCGGGCCGAGGGCTGCGGGAAGTGCTGATCGTCGGCGCGAAGCCGACCTACCGACCACATGGCCGCGTACGAGCTGAGCCCGAGCGCCGCGACGTACACCAGGAACAACTCGTTGAAGTGGACGGCCATCGAGTAGATGACGTAGGCGTAGACGAGGTAGAACAGCGTTCCCAGCCAGATGAGGCCCGCTCGATGAGAACCCCGGTGGTACCCGTAGCCGCTGCACAGAAGGGTCACTACGGCCAGCAGGTTGCCGAGGTCCTGGCCCTTGGCCTGGGTGGCCCAGTTCCTTGTCTCCTCGCCGTAGACGTCTGGGTCCGCCAGCCCCAGGACGCTCGCCAGCGTCACGGGGACGGTGATCGCCAGGGACCAGACCACGATCACCTTCGATGGAGCGGTCCTCATGTTGGCGCCTGTTCTCATCGCGCCAGGAAACCACCGTCGACGTAGATCTCGGCTCCGGTGATGAAGGAGGCGTCATCGCTTGCGAGGAAGGCCACGAGACCCGCGACCTCCTCGGGGCGTCCCAGTCGACCGAGCGGGGTGGCGTCGATCATGGCCGTCTCGAACTCCGTACCTCTGGCTTCGTCGAGGATGGGGGTGTCGATGAATCCAGGGTGGACAGAGTTGACGCGAATCCCCTTCGGTGCCCAGTGCAGAGCGGTGTTCTTGGTCATCAGCCGCACCGCCCCTTTGGCGGCGTGGTACGCCGGGGACGTGCCGAAACCGCCGCTCGCACCGAAGATCGAGCAGTTGTTGATGACGGAGGCGTGATCCGACATCTCGAGTGCTTCCCCGGCCAGCTTCATGCCGAGAAAGACGCTGGTCTGGGTGACCGCGATGGTGTGCTGGTAACTCTCGAGGGTGACGTCTTCGATTGCTCCCAGGTCACCGATGCCGGCATTGTTGAAAAGGATGTCGAGCCGGCCGTAGGTTTCGAGGGTTCGCCCGACGGCGGTTCTCCAGTCGTTCTCCGAGGAGACGTCGTGGTGCTGGAACGTCGCTTGGCGGCCAAGCTCCCGCATGTGCTTGGCGACCAGCTCGCCCTCGGCGTCCTGGATATCGGTGATCATCACCGCCGCACCCTCATCCGCAAGTCTGTGAGCGGTGGCCTTGCCGATCCCGCTGGCGCCGCCGGTCACAACCGCGACTCTCCCCTGCAGTCTGTGCATGACGTCCGTCCTCTCCGGCGACGGTTGCCACTCCGACAGCCGCATCTCGAGAGTGCACCCCACGACCGCACACGACCAGGGCCATCGGTCCGGCTCGTACGGCCACAGGTCCCGTGCTGGCGGGACGGACCCCGTCAACGCTCGTGAACGCAACCGACCGAACCGAATGTCGGCAGCCGGGCTCGCCCGTCATGTGCACGCACTGCCTATCGCGCGAGGTAGCTGGCGAGCATCATCAAGACGAAGATGTTGTTGACCAGCAGGTGGGCGCCGAGGCCGATCCATAGGCTGCGCTTTCGCCAGCTGGCGATGCAGTGGTGGATCGAAGCCGTCAGCCGTGCAGTCAGCACCCCACCGACATCCTCGCGTAGAAGCGTCTCCGACGAGGTGAGCAGCAGGCAGTCATGGAGCTCGAGGTCTCCACCTTGCTCACTGTGCTCCTCGTCGAGCACGGCCTTCTCTACCTGGGCATCTGGGTTTCTTGCCGAGGCCGGACGGGCCGGCGCCGCCGTTCGTCCGGGACCGGTCCGCGCTACTCACAGCGGCGGCGGTGGGGCCCGAGCTCTGCAAGGGCTCGCTCTGCCTGGGCCGCTGGTGGGATGGATCGTCAGCCCCGACGCGAGATCAGCTCGGAGAGCACGTCCTGCTCGTCGCTGATGACGCCCGTTACGCCCATCGCCAGGACACTATCGAGACACGCAACGGTGTTCACTGGCCACGTCATCACGGTGTCGACACGGTCGTGCAGGTCAGCCACCAGGTCCTCGTCGAGCAGCGACCTATGAATCGACGCGCCGTGTACCCGCGCACCGGTCGCAAGCCGCCGGCGCAGACGGTTGAGCTCCAAACGATTCCGTGCCGACATGACCGGCCGCACGCCCGGCAGCGACGCAACAGCGTCCACCGACGACCAATGTCGACCGCACACCAGCATCGGCCGTTCGTGGGCGACCTGGCGGAGAAGCGTAACGACTGCTCGTGCCGTCGAAATCCGTCGACCCTTGAGGTCCAGCATGAGTGTCGTGCCATGGTGGTCGGCTTCGAGTAGCTGGTCGAGACCGAGCCGCGGTGCAGAGGCCGAGACCAACTGCCCCCGGTCCCAGAGGAATGGCAGAGGTCCCGCCGTCTTGAGATGACGGACCTCGATCCGGCCGCGGTGCTCGTGCACGTCGCACTCGATGACGTCGGCACGCAGAGCGTTAGCGGTCCGCAGGCCCTCCAGAGAGTTGCCCGCACGATGCGCGATGGCCAGCGCGGACACTCAGGTACCGGCCACAGGTTCGGGCTGTGAGGTGATCTCGTCGTCGGTCCGGCCCGGTCCGCCTGCGGGGCTTCCTCGCCGCATGCGCCGCCGCTCCAGTCTCACTGCTGCGTAGTGCCCGGCAAGCACGAGCGCCACACCTGCGACGACGTCGATGACGAAGTGGTTGGCGGTGGCTACGACCGCGACCATCATCAGGACCGGCATGAGCAACCCCACCACACGGACGACGACGGTCGTGGCCGCGGTCACGATGGCGATGCCCACCAGCAGGTCCCACCCGGCGTGCAGACTCGGCATCGCGGCGTACTGGTTGGTGAAAGCCGGCGGCTGGAGCACCCGGTAGGCCGAGTTGTTCTCGGTCACGGTGTCGACCAGGCCGAGGGGTACCAACCGTGGCGGTGCGACCGGGTAGGTCACGAAGACCATCATGCCGAGGGCGCCGGAGATCACCATCGCGTCCCGAAGCCGGAGGAAGAGGTGGCGATGACGCCACGACAGCCAGATCATCGTGGCAATGATGACCGGCCAGTGGCCCCAGATATACACCCAGTTGGCGAACCTCTCGAGGGTCTCCGATGACGTAACGGGCGCCTGTATCGCGTGCTCGACATCGATGCCGAGCTCCTTCTCGAAGGCGACCAACTCACGCGCGTGCTCGACGGCAACATCGTATGCGCCCTCGGTGAGGTTCCTGATCCTGAAGTACGCGTAGACGAGCAGCCCCACCAACCCCGCCTGTCCGGTGCTCCACAGCAGACGCTGACGCGTCGGCACGATGTCGCGTGGCGTCATGGTGCTGCCTCCTCGGCCCGGAGAGCCGTCCTGGGCGGAGAGCGAGGTGGACTCCTTCCTCTCCCAGGGTGCCGCGCAGGTGCTGGTGCATCTGCGGGCAAAGGTCCCGGACGAGCGGTCCGAAGGTCTGAGGCGTGGTCCGAAGGTCTGAGGCGTGGTCCGAAGGTCTGAGGCGTGGTCCGAAGTTCTGAGTGGTGGTCCGAAGTTCTGAGTGGTGGCGACTCAGGCGGTGGCCGTTGTTGCCTGCCGGGCACAGCGGCGCGTCAGCACCAGACTGAGGCCGCCCAGGCAGAGGGCGGGCAGCCAGGCCAACGCAGCCTTGAGTGCCACAGCGGCGGCAGCGGCAGCCCAGGGGACCCCCAGCGCCGCCAGCGCAACGATCAGCGCCGCGTCACGCGGGCTCGCTCCGTTGGGACCGGGCAGCGCTCCGGCCAGCTGGCTGGCTCCGAATGCTCCAAGCAGTGCCAACGGGGACACGCTGTTGCCGGTGGCGGCCACGGTTCCGAGCAGGAACGCGGCGATGGACAGCTGGTACCCCGCCGAGAGCAGCAGCCCCTTGACCAGCTGCCTGGGGCCGGGCAACGGACCACGTGGCACCAGGTCCGGCCGGATGCGGCGCACCATCACGTAGGCGCCAAGCAGGAGGAACGCCATGCCGAGGGCGCCGAGCAGTAGGCGCAGCGGAAGGGCCGCCCCGGCGAATCCGACGAAAGCGGCCAGCCCGATGGCCCCGACCAGCCGGTCGACCCCGACGCTGGCCAGCGCATCCCCCCGACCGAGGCCCGTGCCGGTCAGGCGGTGGATGCGCCATAGGTCGGCGCCTACGTGGCCCGGGGTGAAGAGGCCGAGCAGTTCCGACTCGGCGTAGGCGCGGATGTGCCACCAGCGGCTCAGGCCGGCGTTCGTGAGGACACGCCAGCGGAGCGGGCACAGCACGTACTTGCCGACCACCCAAGGCAGCAGACCGAGCAGTGCCGGCCAAAGGCTGACCTCGGGGAGCCGGGGCAGCGTGATGGCCGGCACGACGATGGCCACGGCGACCCCCACGACGAGAGCGGCACGGGAGTGGAGAACAGCACGCAGGCTCACTGGATCAGACACCCAAACGGCGACGAGGACTCTCGCCCAGTTAAGCAGGCCGCGTCGCCTGCTCCTACCGATCGAACATCGGTACTGAGGCCAGACGAGTAGCGTGCTCGTTCGTCAACATGGTCGCGCCTGGCTGCGTTCATGTCCTCACGCTGTCGGGACTTCGGTCTCTACCGGGTCGGACTGGAGTTTTCTACGCTGATTGTGCCCGGGTGGTGCACCCAGGCCATGCAGGCCCGGTGGGGGCACACCCGCAACGAGGAGTGTGTGCCATGGCGATCTCCCGGCATGAGGCAGTGCCACGCGCCGCGGAACGGGAACCGACCGCATCGCCCGTCGCCGCGAGGCAGGGTGCCAGATGGCGAGCCGCACGAGTCACCTCGTGGACGCTGGTGCCGCTCGCTCTGCTTGCGTCGCTGGCTGGACTCTTGGTGGAGGATCTGTACACCGGTCCTGCCTCGGTCGAGGAGATGCTCCGAGGCTACGACCTGGTGACGCTCACTCTGGCCGCGCCTGCCCTCGCGCTGTCCATGCTGTGGGCGGGGCAGGGAGCGGTCCGTGCGCACCTGGTGTGGGTGGGGGTACTCGCCTACTTCGTCTACACCTACGCGCTGTATGTCTTCGGCACTCCTTTCAACGACGCGTTCCTCATGCACACGGCCGTCTTTGGTGTCTCGGTCTTCGCGCTCGTGCTGGCGGTCTCGGCGCTGGACGTGGTAGGCGTCGCGGAACGGCTTGCCGGACGGACGCCCCGACGCCTCATCAGCGGCATCCTCGGTCTGTTGGCCGTGGGACTTGGCGGCATGTGGATCTACTACTCCGCACACAACGCCGTCACCGCCGACCTGCCCCCGGGCAGCGCCCTGGTGGAGCCGGAGATCATCGTCCACCTCGGCATCGTCCTCGACCTTGCGCTGCTGGTACCGGCCTACGTCCTGGCGGCGGTTCTGCTCTGGCGGGGTGCCGGTTGGGGATACGTGATGTCGGCTCTCGTCCTCGTCTCGGGGACGCTGCACCAGATCAGCTACATGGTGGCCTTGCTCTTCCAGGCGGCCGCCGACGTCCCCGGCGCAGTCGCCTTCGACCCGTTCGAGCCGGTGATCGCGCTGCTCTTTGCCCTTGCCACCGCGCTGCTGCTCCGAGGGGCCGGCCGGACCGGACGGCGTGCCGTGACGCGCCGTCGCGCAGGCACAGCCATGAGGTAGGCACGAGCATGAGGTAGGCACGAGCCGACTGCCAGGTAGTACGCCGACTGCCAGGTAGTACGCAGTGCAGGTCCTGGCCGCTACCTTCCACTCAGGCGCTACCAGAGCCTGCTGAGTCGGTGTTCTGGCCCACGGCCGCACGTCCGGTCTCGAGTCGGGCGACGGGCACCCGGAAGGGGGAGCAGGACACGTAGTCAAGGCCGATGTCGTGGAAGAAGTGAATGCTGTGCGGGTCGCCGGCGTGCTCGCCGCACACCCCGAGGCCCAGTCCGGGGCGGGTCTGCCGGCCGGCATGCGCGGCCAGGCGTACGAGCTGACCGACACCCTCGCGGTCGAGTGACTCGAAGGGCGACACGTCGAACACGCCGAGGTCCAGGTAACGGGCGAAGAACTCGGTCTCCACGTCGTCGCGGCTGAACCCCCAGGTCGTCTGGGTGAGGTCGTTGGTGCCGAACGAGAAGAACTCGGCCGCGGTGGCGATGTCCGCCGCGGTCAGGGCCGCGCGGGGAAGCTCGATCATGGTCCCGATCGGGCAGTCGAAGTCCTGCCCGGTCTCGGCGCGGACATCGTGCAGCACCTTCTCGGCCTCCTCCCTGGCCAACCTCAGCTCGGTCACCGATCCGACGAGCGGCACCATGATCTCCGGCCGCGGGTCGTGGCCGTTGCGGCGCAGCCGTGCGGCCGCGCGACCGACCGCTCGGACCTGCATGGCGAGCAGGCCCGGTATCACCAGTGCAAGCCGGACTCCTCGCATGCCCATCATGGGGTTCTGCTCGTGCAGCCGTCGGACCGCCTCCAGCAGCCGTTGCGATCGGGTGTCCGATGCCCCTGTTGCTGCGTCGTGCTCGACCCGGACTGCGAGCTCGGTCAGGTCGGGCAGGAACTCGTGCAGGGGTGGGTCGATGAGGCGGATGGTCACCGGCCGACCGTCCATCGCCGCCAGCAGCTCCTCGAAGTCGGCTCGCTGCAACGGCTCCAGCTCCGCCAGGGCCGCTTCCTGCTCGCCGGCGGTCTCCGCCAGGATGAGGTGCTCCACGTACGCTCGGCGCTCGCCCAGAAACATGTGCTCGGTACGGGCCAGGCCGACGCCCTGGGCGCCGAAGCGCAGGGCACGCGATGCATCCTCCCCCGTGTCGGCGTTCGCGCGGACTTCCAGGACGCGACGTCGGTCGGCCACGGTCATCAGGCGGTGTACGGCGCTCACCAGATCGTCGGACTTCTGCTCCTCCGCCGAGAGCGCGCCCTCGAAGTAGCGGACCACCGGTGAGTCCGTGACCGGGATCTCGCCGAGAAACACCTCACCGGTGGCTCCGTCGATGGACAGCACGTCGCCCTCGGAAAGAGTCATCCCCGTGGGCGTCGTGATGACGCGGTTGTCGGTGTCGACATCGAGGTCCTCCGCCCCGCACACGCAGGTCTTCCCCATCCCGCGGGCCACCACGGCCGCGTGAGACGTCTTGCCGCCGCGACTCGTCAAGACTCCGTGCGCGGCGATCATGCCGGGCAGATCGTCCGGGTTGGTCTCCCGGCGGACCAGCAGGACAGCTCGGCCCTGCTTGGCCCAGTCGACGGCGGTCTCGGAGTCGAACACGATGGTGCCTGAGGCCGCACCGGGCGAGGCGCCGTTCCCACGGGTCACCAGCGTGCGCTCCGCGCCCGGGTCGAACCCCGGGAACATGAGCAGGGACAGCTGTTCGCCGTCGACGCGGGTCAGGGCCTCGTCCTCGTCGATGATCTCGTCGGCGAGCAGGCTCGCGGCGATCACGAACGCGGCCGCCGGCGTCCGCTTGCCCACCCTGGTCTGCAGCATCCACAGCTTTCCGCGCTCCACGGTGAACTCGATGTCACACAGATCGCGGTAGTGGTGTTCGAGGGTCGCCATGTGGGAGAGGAGCTCGTCGTATGCAGCGCGGTCGAGGTCCCGCAGGTGAGTGAGGGGCACCGTGTTGCGGATGCCTGCCACGACGTCTTCGCCCTGGGCGTTCGTGAGGTAGTCGCCGTAGACGCCCGGCTCACCGGTGGCGGGGTCGCGGGTGAAGGCAACGCCCGTACCGGAGCCCTGACCGAGATTGCCGAAGACCATCGCCATGACGTTCACCGCTGTACCCGCCTTGGTGGGCAGGCCGTGGTGGCGGCGGTACAGCTCGGCCCGTGGCGCGTTCCAGGATCGGAAGACGGCGCCGACAGCCGACCGGAGCTGCTCGAGCGGGTCCTGGGGGAATGGCCGCCCCGTGTACTCGTGGATCGCCGTCTTGAACTCGTCCACCACGGCGCGCCAGTCGTCGGCCAGCAGCTCGGTGTCCAGACCGACTCCCCGTGTGGCCTTGCGCCGTTCGATGGCCTTCTCGAAGATCTCCGAGTCGACCCCGAGGACGGTGGAGGCGTACATCTGGACCAGGCGGCGGTAGCTGTCCCAGGCGAACCTCTCGTCGTCCGCGACGGCCGCGAGCCCGGTCACCGAGGTGTCGTTGAGACCGACGTTCAGGACCGTCTCCATCATCCCGGGCATGGAGTACCTGCCCCCGGAGCGGACCGACACCAGCAGCGGGTCGTGCGGGTCACCCAGGCGCTTGCCGGACCGGCTCTCGAGCCGGGCCATGTGCTCCTCGAGCTCCGAGGCCAGCCCGGCCGGTTCCACGCCCGCATCCAGGTACGCCCTGCACGCCTCGGTGGAGATGGTGAACCCCGGAGGCACGGGCAGGCCGAGGTTGGTCATCTCGGCGAGGTTCGCTCCTTTGCCGCCCAGCAGATCCGCCATGGCGCGGCTGCCCTGGTGGAAGTCGTACACGAAGTCAGTCATGACCTCATCCTGACGGACGGATCCTCAGGTCAGAGGAGCGTCAGGGCACGTCCTGGCGGGACCTTGGTCCCGCAGCCAGATGAGAACCGTCGTCTCGGCCCTGTCACCCGTCGGAAATGGCCGCGTGTGTGAGCATCGACTCATGCAGGAGGTCACGATCGAGGCCGTGCCGCTCGACCGACTGGCGTCGCTGCTGGAAGAGGAGCGGGCTGCACGGCTGGGGGACTACGCCGAGCGAGCCCGGGTCCTGTTGTCTGGGCGCACCGTCTGGAACGTCAATGCGACCACAGCCGGTGGTGGCGTCGCGGAGATGCTTCCGGCGCTCCTCGCCTACTGTCGCGGCGCGGGGATCGAGGCCCGCTGGCTCGCGCTCGACGGCTCCGCTGACTTCTTCCGACTCACGAAGCGCCTGCACAACCACCTGCACGGGTCTAACGGCGACGGCGGCCAGGTGGGCGACGATCAGCGAGCCATCTACGAGGGCGTGCTCGCCGACAACCTGGCCGCCCTGGCGGCGATCGTCCGACCCGGTGACATCGTCGTCCTCCACGATCCGCAGGCCGTGGGGCTGGCCGCGGGTATGCGCGAGGTCGGGGCGCACGTCGTGTGGCGCTGCCACATCGGGCGCGACACCACCAATGTGCACACCGACGCCGCGTGGAACTTCCTCCGGCCGTACGTCGAGCTGTCCGAGGCGACGATCTTCTCGCGGCGGGAGTACGCGCCCGACTGGTTGAGCGAGGACCGGCTCTGGGTGATCCCGCCCTCCCTGGACCCTTTCAGCACCAAGAACCGGGAGCTGCTCCGGCCCGACGTCGAGGCCACGCTCAGGGTTGCCGGCATAGTTCCCACCCGAGACAGCCGAGGCAGCGCGGGGTTCGTTCGGCGCGACGGCTCACTGGGTACCGTTCGGCGGCACACCGACCTGTTCGCCTCTGGAGGGGGTCTCCCACCTGACGCCCGGATCGTCTTGCAGGTCAGCCGGTGGGACCGTTTGAAGGACATGGCCGGTGTGCTCGCCGGTATTGCCGGCCACCTGTCCTCGCTCCCGGACGACGTGCACCTGGTGCTGGTCGGGCCGGACACGTCCGGGGTGAGCGACGATCCGGAGGGTGCGGAGGTTCTTGCCGAGTGCCTGACCATCTGGCGGGAGCAACCCTCCGCGGGACAGCGCCGGCTGCACCTGTGCACGTTGCCCATGGACGACATCGACGAGAACGCCCACCTGGTCAACGCGCTCCAGCGTTACGCCGCGGTGGTGGTCCAGAAGAGCCTCGCGGAGGGTTTCGGCCTCACCGTGACCGAGCCCATGTGGAAGGCACGGCCGGTGATCGCGTCGAAGGTCGGGGGGATCCAGGACCAGATCACCGACGGCGAGAGCGGTCTGTTGCTCGACGACCCTCGAGATCTCGCCGCGTTCGCGGCTCTGGTGCTCGAGGTCACGCAAGACCACTACCTTGCCGAGCGTCTCGGCGCTGCCGCCAAAGAGCGGGTGCGGAAGAGGTTTCTCGGCGATCGACACCTGATCCAGTACGTGCAGCTGTTCGAACGGCTGCTCGCCGACTGACCCCCGCACGGCCGTCGCAACTCGCGCTGTCCGCGTATGCCACAGGGTGGACCCGTATGGGGAGCAAGGTCGGGCCTGCGGTGTCGACGTAGCCTCGGCGACCGGGTGATCAACTCGTGTATCAGCCGGTGTGCCCGGCGTCCCCGTCGAGCTCGCGTTGCAGGGCCGGTGGATCAGCCGTTCACGACGGGCACCTACTGGCGCACCTACGCGACCAGACGGGTGAGGTCGACGAGGCGGCACGTGTAGCCCCACTCGTTGTCGTACCAGCCGAACACCTTCACGAAGCGCCCCGCCGCCTGGGTCAGGGCGGCATCGAACACGCACGACGCCTCATCACCGATGACGTCCGAGGACACGATGGGCTCGGCCTCGTAGCGCAGCCGGCCCGCCAGGGGCCCGGCCGTGGCCGCCCCCTCGAACGCCGCGTTGACCTCCTGCACGGTCACATCCCGGTCGAGCAGCACGCCCAGGTCCACCAGCGACCCGTCGACGACCGGGACCCGCAGGGCCACCCCGTCGAGGCGCCCCGCCATCTCGGGGAGCACGACGCCGATGGCCTTGGCGGCACCGGTGGTCGTGGGGACGATGTTCACTGCAGCGGCGCGCGCCCGGCGGGCGTCCTTGTGGGGGCCGTCGAGCAGGTTCTGCCCGGCGGTGTACGCGTGCACGGTGGTCATGAAGCCCTGGGCGAGCCCGAACGCGTCGTGCAGCACCTTCACCATCGGGGCCGCGCAGTTCGTGGTGCAGGACGCGTTCGAGACGATCTGGTGCGCCGACGGGTCGAACACTGCGTCGTTGACGCCCATCACGATGGTGGCGTCGACGCCCTTCCCCGGCGCCGAGATGAGCACCCGGGGCGCACCCGCTCGTAGGTGCCCGGCAGCGGCGTCGCGGGTGCGGAACTTGCCCGTGCACTCCACGACGACATCGACCCCGTGGGCTGCCCAGGGCAACTCCTCCGGCGATCTGATCGAGGTGGCGGCGATCTTGCGGCCGTCGATCAGGAGCATGTCCTCGCCTCCCACGACGTCCTTGTCGAAGGGGCCGAAGGTGCTGTCGCGACGCAGCAGTCGCGCGAGCATGGTCACCTCGGTCACGTCGTTGACGGCGACCACCTCCACGTCGTCACTGTGCGTCGCGTAGCGCAGGTACGCCCTGCCGATCCGTCCCAGCCCGTTGATGCCGACTCGAATGCTCATGCGATCCCTTTCCGACGGCCGCGCCCTTGCGCGGTTTCCCGATTCCCCCAGCGTGCCGGCCCGCCCGTCCCGCTCTCAGGGCCGAAGGTCACCCGAGCCCGGGCTGCCCGCCATGTCCATTCCGAGCGCCGGGTCGCGGCGGTCACCGGCTAGATGTCCTCCGGCACCATCTCGATGGCTCCGGACGGGCACTCGGCGACACACAGACCGCAGCCCTTGCAGTAGTCCAGGTCGATCACGTACTTCTCGC
>JAQSWV010000008.1 GCA_029266455.1 Nocardioidaceae bacterium | reverse complement strand
GTCATCCGCGAGTTGTGCAGGCCGTCCGTTCGTCAGAAGAGAGGGACGCAGTGGCTAGCCGTGGCCAAGCACCCGGTGCACGTCCACCAGGATGGTGACCCGTCGAGGGTTCTCCCGTGGCTGGCGATAGCGCTCCGCGTACCGCCGGACTGACTCTTCGACGTCGGCCGGATCTCGTGACACGCGGGCTGTGCCCTCCAGCGTGGACCAGCGCCGGCCGTCCACCTGACAGATCGCCACCCGGGCTGCCCCATCCGACCGGCCGACGTTGCGTACCTTGACCGTGCCGTCGCTCGTGATGATGCGCGCGGTCAAGCTGCCGGGATCGAACGTGGCCCCGACCGCGACAACGTGCGGCGATCCGTCGGGCCGCAGCGTCGTGAGAGTGCACAGGTGCCGCTCGGTCCAGAACGAGACCAGGGCAGGGTCATGCGGGTCTGCTGCCATCCCGTCGACGCTAGTCGTCTGAGCAGCCGCCGGGCGACTTCTGGGCGGCCGCCGATAGACTCACCGGCTGCCGCGAATGGGGTAGCGTGCCGCCTTAGCTCAGTCGGCCAGAGCGACGCACTCGTAATGCGTAGGTCGTGGGTTCGATTCCCACAGGCGGCTCTCTGTGATCTCTCAAGAGGTCACACGGGTAGATGCGTCCACCAATCGCGCCGGCAACGAACACTCCCACGGCGGCGGCTGCTGGGTCACGAAGGTCCACGGCAGGTCTGGAGCCATTCTCGACACGATCAGTAGACCGGTACCGATCAGGCACAGCGCGTGACCAAACTGCTCGTGAGTGATGGGCGCAACGGCGACCGAAGCCGGGCCTGGCTGCCATCACGCCACGGTCCCCGCACGGCGAGTTCAGTTTCAGAAGCGGACAACGTTCGACGCCATGTGGACGATGCATCGGCCACCTGCCCGTCAACTTTCCCAACTGCCACCACGGGACGTGACCCGGAGGCCGGCCAAGCATGCGCCCGCTTGGCCCCCAGCTCACTGCACGCGAGAGCCACCATTCATGACGCCCCGTTCGCAACAGGAGGGCTCGCCAACTCCTTGAAGACCCCGGCCCACACGCGTGGCGTCCAGTCGTCGGCCAGGTAGCCGCCGGCGCCTCCGCCCAGCAGCCGTCCCTGGCAGTGCCTCCAGGAGAAGGCGGAGACTTCCCCGGCGGCGTCGACGAAGTCTTCCAAGCGGTACGCGAGTTGGCCGAGCGGATCCATCTCATGCCCGTCGGCACCGGCGGCGAGCAAGACAACGTCGGGACGAAACGCGGAGCCGATCGACAGGGCATCGTCCACAGCTGCGAGCATCTCGCTGCCGGATGCACCGGAGGGGAGGGGCCAGTTGTACGCCGCCCGTTCGGGTCGGTGCCCGTGTCCGGTGCCGGGAAAGATGTGCCCGTTGTGGATGCTGGCCGTCATCACGTCGGTCCGGTGGGCGAGCAGGGCCTCGACGCCGTCGCCGTGGTGGGCGTCCCAGTCGAGATACAGCACTCTCCTTCCCGAGTCGGCGAGGACGGTAGCTGCGATGGCCATGTCGTTGTAGATGCAGAAGCCGCTGGCCGTGTCAGCCATGGCGTGGTGCTTGGCTCCCATCGCATGGAACGCGCGGATGGTGGTGCCGTCAGCTATGCGGCGGGCTGCGTCCACGGTGCCGCCCACGATGAGGGCCGCCAGGCCGTGGAGCTGTGGTCGGTGGCCGTCCCATTCGTCGTGCCATCCCGAGCGCACCTGCTCGACGTAGGCCGCATCGTGGACGAGCAGCAGGTCAGCCTCGGTCGCCAGGGTTGGCTCGACCAGCCGGTGGGGGATGCCGGTGTTGCGTACCAGCGTCAGCATGTTGGAGCAGCGGACGGGCCGGGTCGGATGCCCCGGACCGAGCAGGTAGCCCAGATAGCGGTCGGAGTGGACGAGATCCACCTGGTACCTCCACCCGGCGCGCGTGTCGCGCCTCATTCAGTACGAGGTCCGGCGGGGCCGCGTTGTCGAGCCTCACGGTGCAGGCTTCACCGCGAGCACCGGACACGGGGCGTCGAGCATCACGTGCTGAGCGACACTGCCCATGAGCAGCTTCCCGACCGCCGTCCGGTGCCGGATCCCGATCACCAGGACCTGCGCTCCGGTGTCGTCGACGGCTCGCAGCAGCTCCTCAGCGATGTCGGCCCCGATGGTCTGTCGGACCTCATGGTCCAGATCGAGTGTGGCCAGCCGAGTCTGGAGCTCGGCGAGCCCCGGCTCGCCGACGTAGCGATGATCGACCAGGGCGTCGCCCTTGGTGGCGTTGACGACGACCAGCCTGGTGCCCCTACGCCGGGCTTCCTCGATGCCCTCGGCGAGCGCGGCCTCGCCGTACTCGTTGGGGATGTAGCCGACCACGACAGTCATCGCACCATCGCCTCCTCGGGTACGTCCTGTCGCTTTCGCAGCCGACCGAGGACGATCGGGATGACGATGGCGAGCGCCACCAGCACATAGATGAAGATCGCGAGCCCCTCGTCGAACAGTCCGCTGATGTCGCCGCCGGACAGGTCGAGCGCCTCGCGCATCTTGACCTCCATGAGCGGCCCCAGGATCACACCCAGTATCAGCGGCAGGACCGGGATGCCGAATCGCCGGATGACGAACCCGACGAGCCCGAAGAGCAGTAGCAGGGCGAGGTCGAAGGGGTCCCGGTTGACGCTGTAGGCACCCAACGACGCAAAGAACAAGATGCCGGCGTACAGCTGCGGACGGGGGATGGCGAGCAGTCGCGCCCACAGCGGCGCAAGCGGCAGATTGATGAGCAACAGCAAGGTGTTGCCGATCAGCAGGCTCGCGAGCAGCGTCCAGATCAGCTCGGGCTGGTCGGTCATCAGCGTGGGGCCGGGGATGATTCCGTAGGACTGCATGGCCGCCAGCAGGATGGAGGCGGTGGCAGTGACCGGCAGGCCCAGAGCGAGCAGCGGCACGAACATTCCGGCTGCGCTGGCGTTGTTGGCGGCCTCCGGACCGGCGACACCCTCGATGGCACCCTCGCCGAACTCGGCGCCCGGCTTCGCCAACCGGCGCTCGGTGAGATAGGAGAGAAAGGTCGGGGTCTCCGCGCCACCCGCGGGGACAGCGCCGAACGGGAAGCCCAGTGCCGTCCCGCGCAGCCACGGTCGCCAGGATCGACTCCAGTCGTCGCGGCCCATGAAGGGGCGGCCGACGGGGATCACCTCCAACGGCCTGCGCCGCAGGTGCGCGGCGGTCCAGAGGGCCTCACCCAGCGCGAAGATGCCGACCGCCACGACAACGATGTCGATGCCGTCGGCGAGCTCCAGCAAGCCACCGGTGAGACGCGCCTGCCCGGTGGACAGGTCCAGGCCGACGAGACCGATGGTCAGGCCCATGAACAGGCCGATGAACCCGCGGATCCGCGACGTGCCGAGGACGCTGGTGACCAGCACCAGCGACAGCAGAATGATCGCGAAATACGACGGGGCGCCGATCTTGACGGCCTGATCGGCGATCGAGGGCGTGAAGAAGGCGACCAGCAGAGTGCCGATCGTCCCGGCGATGAAGGACCCGATCGCTGCGGTCGCCAGGGCCTGCGCGGCCCGTCCCTTCTTGGCCATCTTGTTGCCCTCGATGGCCGTCATCACCGAGGCGGACTCCCCCGGGGTGTTGAGCAGGATGGACGTGGTCGATCCGCCGTACATGCCGCCGTAGTAGATGCCGGCGAACATGATCAGTGCCTGGGTGGGTTCCAACCCGTAGGTCACGGGCAGCAGCAAGGCCAGCGCCATAGCCGGACCGATGCCGGGGAGGACCCCGACGAAGGTCCCGAGGAGCACGCCGATGGCGGCATAGGTCAGGTTCTCGAGCGTGAGAGCGTTCTGGAAGCCGTCAAGGAGCAGGTCGAGCGTGCCCATCACAGGATCCCGTCGAGGACGCCGGGCGTGAGCGGGACACCGAGCGCGACGTAGAAGAAGTACCAGCTGAGGACGGACAGGACCACACCGACGAGAAGGTCACGGAGCAGCGTGCGGCTCCCCAAGGCCCAGGCCGCGCCCGCGAACAGCAGCGCGCCGCTGATCGCCCAGCCCAGCAGGTTCACCAGGAGGAGATTGAGCACCAGTACGCCTACCAGCTTCCCGACCGTGAGCCAGTCGGGCGGGGTGGTGAGGTCGATGTCCTCGCCGGCCTCGGGCTCGGCCACGTCGCCTCGGGCGGTCGCGACTGCGAGCAGTACGGACAGGATGACCATGCCGGTGCCGATGATGTAGGGGAAGACGCGGGGGCCGACGGGGTCGCCGAAGCCGACGTTCAGTCCGCGGGCGTCGATGATGGTGTATACCCCGACCGCGAACAGGGCCGCGGCAAGCAGGTACTGGCTCCGGTCGACGACCGTGTCTCGACCGGTGGCGGCGGTACTCACAGCAGTCCCAGTTCCGCAAGCGTCCCGGCCACGCGGGCGTCCTGCTTGTCGATGAAGGTCGCGAACGCCTCGCCGGTCTTGAAGTCGTCGGTCCAGCCGTACTGGTCCAGCGCGTCCTGCCACTCCGGACTGTCGTGCATCTCCTCCAGGTAGCCGATCAGCTCCTCTGTGCGCTCGGCGCCGATCTCCGGCGGGGCGAGCATGCCGCGCCAGTTGAGGAACACCAGGTCGATGCCCGACTCGGTCAGGGTCGGAATGTCGGCGAAGACTCCGTCGGGGTAACGCTGGTCACCCGAGACGGCGAGCACACGGAGCTCACCCGACTCGACCTGACCGGTGAACTCCGCGAGGCCCGAGAACCCGACATCGATCTTGCGGCCGAGCAGCGCGCTGGTGAGCGGACCGCCTCCGTCGTACGTGATGTAGTTGACCTCGTTCGGGTCGATGCCGACCTCCGCGGCCAGCTGCATCGGGAACAGGTGGTCCGGCCCGCCCGGCGACGAGCCGCCTCCCACGCCGAGGGAACCGGGGTTCGCCTCCCACGCCCTGACGAGGTCGTCGATGGTCTGGAACTTGGAGTCACCCGGGACGAGGACTCCCTCTGGCTCGCTCATCAACTGGGCCAGCGGCGTGGCGTCCTGCAGGGTGTACTCGCTCGCGAAGGAGTACGTCGAGCCTACGACACCGAGCCCGACCGTCATCATCGTGTGCTCGTCGCCCGCCCGGCCGACCAGCGCAGTCATCGCCCCGGCGCCACCGGCGCCCTCGATGTTGTCGACCGTGAAGGAGCCGCCGATGATGTCGGCGTCCTCCATCACCTGTACAGCAGCACGTCCGGTCTGGTCATAGCCGCCGCCGGGGCTGTTCGGGATGATCATGAGCAGGTCCCGGCTGTCGTCGCCGCGCGTGACCCCGCACCCGGCCATCACGCTCACGGCGGCGAGCACAAGCGCCACCTGCACGGTCGAACGGGTTCGCGAGCGCCGCATCCCGCCTATCGTGCCGATGACCTACACTCCTGTCGAGGACGGCCATCAGCGGCCTCCGGCAGAAGCCGGTCATCACGCGAGGGACTCGCTCACGCACCGGCTCCGGACTTGGTCGGAGGGGGCTCGGCCGCCTCGCGGCTCAGCTCACCGCTCTTGCGGTCGGCGAAGTACTCCTTCATCTCCCGCTTCACCACCGGCATGAGCAGGTAGACGCCGGCCAGGTTGACGAATGCGCAGAGGAACAGCATCGAGTCGGCGAAGCCGAGCACCTGGTCGAAGGTGAGGACGGTACCGGTGACGGTGAAGAGGCAGAAGATGAGCTTGAACAGGTTCTCCGAGAAGGTGCTGCGGCCGAACAAGGTCGTCCATGCCCGGAGGCCGTAGTAGCTCCACGTGATCAGTGTGGAGAACGCGAAGAGGGCCACCGCGACTGCGAGGATGACGGGGAAGTCAGGAATGACGGTCTCGAACGCCTCCGACGTGACCACCACACCGTCAGGGACGGCCGTGTCCTCCGTGGTGAGCGCCTCCGTGTACAGCGTCGGTGCGGCGATGATGATCGTCAGCGCGGTCATCGTGCAGATGATCACGGTGTCGATGAAGGGCTCCAGCAACGCGACGAAGCCCTCGCTGACCGGGCGACGTGTCTTCACCGGCGAGTGAGCGATCGCGGCCGAGCCGAGACCGGCCTCGTTGGAGAACGCGGCTCGCTGGAAGCCGACGATCACGACACCGACCACGCCGCCGGCGACTCCGCTCGGGTTGAACGCTCCGGTGATGATGTCGGCGATCGCGCCGGGGATCTGGTCCACGTTCCTGAAGATCACGATCAGGCAGGCGGTGACGTAGATGATTGCCATGGCGGGTACCAGCTTGCTCGTCACCCGGGCGATCGACTTGATGCCGCCGATGATCACGGCGGCGACCAGCCCGGCCAGGATGAGCCCGAAGATGAGGGCGGCACCGTCGCTGCCCAGGAAGCCGTCGTCCCCGCCGGTGACCTCCTGGGCCTGCGCGAAGGTCTGGTTCGCCTGGAACATGTTGCCGCCGGCGACCCCGAACAGCATGATCGCGACCGCGTAGATGCCTGTCAGCACCTTGGCGGGCAACCGACCGAACCGCGCGAAGGCTATTGGCAAGTACCGGAACGGTCCGCCGGTGACGCTGCCGTCCTCGTGCACCTCGCGGTACCTGACGCCGAGAGTGCACTCCGCGAACTTCGTCGCCATTCCGAGAAGGCCAGCAAGGATCATCCAGAACGTTGCCCCTGGACCGCCGATCACCACGGCGACCCCGACGCCGGCGATGTTGCCGAGCCCGACGGTCCCGGACAGTGCAGCGGTCAGGGCCTGGAAGTGTGTGACCTCACCCTCGTCGGCCTTGTGGCTGTAGCGCCCTCGCACGACCTCCAGTGAGGTCTTGAAGCCTCGGAACTGGACGGCCCCGTAGTAGATCGTGAAAATCAAGCCTGCTGCCACCAGCCAGAACGTCACGATCGGCGCTTCCGTCCCGAAGAAAGGGATCGGATAGAAGATGATCGTTGTGCTCCAGTAGGCGATCGGCTCGAACCAGCTATTGATCGTGTCTTCGATCGACGCCAGCCATCCGGACTCCGCTGCCATCGGCACCGCTGTCAAGGAGGTCATTGAGGTACCCCACCGCAATACCGGGCAGAAGGCAATAGGCGGCTTCGTCCGGTAGCCCCAGCGATACCGAGCCGAGATGCACGGCCACCCGCTGTGAACGCGCGGGTAACGAACAGTGAGGTTGCTAACGCTGTTCGAGGGCGGATGCCGGCTGGCTCAGCGCCCTTTGACCGCCGGGTCAGTGCCCGCCCGCCCGTGGTGGTACTCGTGCTCCCCGACGGTCAGGGCAGTCGCCGCTTGCCGACCGGGCCGTGGCTGACCACGCGCCGCAGCTCGTCGACGACCGTGCGCGGGCGAAGTGCCGGGCTCGACGTGCCGTGCCCCTCACCCATGCCGTCCAGCACCTCGCGCAGGGCCGTCGTCATGTCCACCGTGGGCCGCCACCCCAGCTCTTCGCCGGCTCGAGACGTGTCCATGAGGGGAACGGCGAAGGCGAGATCGACCCAACCTGGTTCAAGCGGCTGCAGGTGAGTCCGCCAGGCGGTGGCAGTGACCGCGCGCAGAACGCGCCGGGGGACGTGTAGCGCCCGCGCCGCCAGCGCGTGTGCGAGGAGACTGCGTGTCACGATCGGCTCACCGGCCAGGTTCAGTGCACCGGTCGTCCCCGCTGCCAGCGCGAGGTCGATGGCGGACGCGACGTCGTCTGCGTGAATGCACTGCACCGCGAAGTCCTTGTCGAGCGGGAGCACCCCGATGTGGCGAAGAAGCATGGAGGGGGTCACCGCGGGCAGCCCATAGCGCAGCAGCGAGCCACCGGCCGCACGCTGCACGACGAGCCCGGGACGGAGGCGGATGATGCCGGGGCGGCCCGCATACTGCTGCTCATGAGCGTCAAGCAGGCGCTCGACGGCCACCTTGTGCCGGCTGTAGGGCAGCGTCGAGACCCCGCCCGTCGGCCAGGACTCGTCGATGCGACGGTCCTTCGGGCCGGACGAGTAGGCCGCCACCGACGACACATGGACCAGGCGGCGTACGCCCACCTCCAGCGCAGCCCGAACGACGGCTCGGGTTCCCTCCACGCCGACCCGCTCGAGGTAGACGTGGTTGTGCGACGGCTGGAATCCCCAGGCCAGGTGCACGACGGCATCGGCATCCTGGAACACCCGGGCAAGAGTCTGTGCCGCGCCGGTGTCAGCCAGGTCGACACTCGTCCACGACACGCCTTCGTAGGGCGCACCGTGTGCGGGTGGTCGCCGGCACACCCCTGCGATCTCGTGATCTGCGCCAGACTGCTGGAGGCGGCGCAGCAGGGCGGTGCCGACGTTGCCGCTCGCCCCGGTGATGACTATCCGCATCCGTCACCCCGCTGCTGCGAGTGCACCTCCGCCGAGCGGCTCAGCTCACGATCTGGGACACGAGACCCTTGTGCACTTCGCCGGGACGCTGCTGCTCGCCGGCGTAAGCGCTGACGACGACCAAGGCGCCTGTGAGCGCCGGCACAGCCCACTGCAGCATGGACAGCTGGCGCTGCGCCTGCGCCACGTCCGAGGGAGTGGACGCCGTCGACTCGGTGCCGGAGGCAACCGGCACATCGGTGCGCTGCGAGACCTTCTTGCCCAGGGCCCGGCTGTAGGCGGTCGCCCCCAGAGCCGCCGCCGTCAGCGCGGTCTTCAGCAGCACCATCGACGCCACCCCCTTTTGGGCGCGGACCCGGCTCGCGTCGGCAGCGAGCAACCCGGTGCTGCCGATCAGGTGGGCCCCGATGGCTGCCGCGTTGACCGGAGTCCAGCGATCCCACCCCACGTTGGTCACTGCGCCGGCCCTGGTCGCGTCGTCAGCCTGGCCGGACGCCGCGTTCAGTGAGACAGCGTTCGCCAGGGTTCCTCCGAACCAGGCAGCCAGACCAACGTCGTGCAGGGACCGGGCGACCGTGTTGCGAGCCATTGCGCACCTCCATCACTTCTTGTCCTTCTGGCCGAGTCGTCGCTGTACCCCCCGCGACGTCCGCGAAACGTGGCCGCGACGTCACCTACCATCGAACACGTGCCGAGCGTCCAGTTCTGGGTGGCGCTGGCCATCGTCCCCGCAGTGGCCTTCGCCGTACGTGTCCTCAACAGGCGCCCGCTGTCCGCGCGTGTCCTCCCGCTGAGTCGCCTCGACATCGCTCTCGTGGTGGTCACGCTTCTCGCCCTCGGTTTCCACTGCGCGGCGATGTTCTTGCCGGCGGCTGTCGCGGCTGTGCCGCTGTCGGACGGCGCCGCCGAGGCGGTACGTGACCTGGGTGCGGCCAGTCAGGCGGCCTACTGGATCCCTGCCGGTGCACTGGTTCTCGCGCTGCGTCGGGCCTGGCCGCCGCTCCTGGTCGCGGAGGTGAGCGTGCTGCTCGCAGTGGGCATCACGATGTTCTGGAGCTTCTCGCTCACCACGCACCTGGTGACCATCGCGGGCTCGGTCGTCGTGACCGCAGCCGTGCTGACGACGGCGACGTACCGACCCGCTGCGCAGGCACGGTGACATCAGTCGAGGTGCCGCGACCGTACCTCGGGAACGGGGGCAACAGCGACGGTGACGGAGCGGCTACTGCCTATCCTGACGGGATGGCGGTGGCACCCGCGGTGGTCGACACCCGACGCAGGCTTGCACGTCGGGCGCAGCTGCTGGCAGCCGCCAGCGTGGGGTACAACGTGATCGAGGCGGCTGTCGCGCTGCTCGCCGGTGGCATCGCCGGGTCGATCGCGCTGGTCGCGTTCGGCATCGATTCGCTCCTCGAGGTCTCGAGCGGGGCGGTGATCCTGTGGCAGTTCCGGCGTCCCGAGTTCGAGAGGCGCGAGCGCCTCGCCGGTCGGCTGATCGGCGGTTGCTTCTTCGTCCTCGCCGCGTACGTGACGGTCGGCGCGTTGTCAGATCTCATCCGGCGCAACGAGGCCGACGCGTCAGGTGTCGGCATCGCGCTTGCCTGTGCGTCTCTTGCGATCATGCCCTTCCTGGCATGGGCGCAGCGCCGTACCGGCAGGTCGCTGGGATCGAGCGCGGTCGTCGGCGACAGCAAACAGACCGCCCTGTGCGTCTACATGTCGGCCGTCCTGCTCGTGGGCCTGGTGGTCAACGCCTGGCTGGGCTGGTGGTGGGCCGACCCGGCGGCAGCACTGGTCATCGCCGCGGCGGCGGTACGGGAAGGCGTCGGTACCTGGCGCGGCGACAACTGCTGCCTGCCGGTCGCTGGTGCCGCTCCCGCGTGTGCGTGCGACGAATGCTGACCGGATCGAAGGACACGAGCGCACGCCGACGTGCGGGGTGCGGCCGTCCACCCGCCTGCGCTGAGGGTCGCTGGACCCGGCAACGGGTCATGGTCGGCTGACCTCGCCCTGGTCGGAGCACTGCTGTGACAGTGCGGTCGCGCGGTTGTCCAGGTCCTCCAGCTCGTTCAGCATCTGGACAAGCTCTTCGGGTTCGAAGTCTCGGACCGAGTCGGCGCCGCCACGGATCAGCTCCAGGGCCTCGTCGATGGTGCGCGCCGCCTCCAGGCACGCGTTCGGTACGACGACCGTCACGTCCGACGTCGACGTCGGTTCAGTGGCTGTGGGCGAGGGGGTCGTCGCACTGGCTGCGGAAGGGTCGTTGTCGCTCAGTCCGACGCCGACGACCAAGCCTCCGAGGACCAGACCGATGACGAACGCGGCGGCCGGTACCGCCGTGAGCACCCAGCGGGACGGGTTCCCGGTGCTCGGCATGACGGAGTCTTGCTGCGCGGGTCGACCGTGGCCGTCGGGCGCGGTCATGTCAGCTCCTCGAAGTCGGTGCTGTCGGTGCTGCCGGTCTCGCCACGGGGGAGTAATAATCTCGTGTGCGCCTGGTCATGAACGCCGATGAGCCCACCGTACGACTTCTCGATGGCGTGGTCGGCTTCTGGCTGGTGTTGTGGCTGGCGGTCGGCGTCGCTTCGGGGTACACGTTCTGGGATGCGTCATCGCTGGGAGACACGGTGACCAGGTCCGGTGAGGCGCTCGGATCGGCGGGCTCTGCTCTGGAGACGCTGGGTGAGGTGCCGGTGGTGGGGGAAGGCCCGGCCGAGCTCGGGAGTGAGGTCTCGAGCACCGCCGCCGACATCGTCGCCAGCGGTGGGGAGATCAAGACCGACCTGCGACGCCTGGCTTTGCTGCTGGGGCTGTCCATCGCCTTGATGCCGACGACTCCGGTTCTGGGTCTCTACCTGCCCCTGCGGTTGACGCGCCGACGAGACAGCCGCGACCTGCAACGCGCCATCGGACAGCACGGTCGCGATCCGGCGCTGGACCGCTATCTCGCCGAACGGGCGACGCACATGCTGCCGTACTCGGTGGTCCGATCCCTCAGCGACGACCCGTTCAAGGACATCGCGCAGGGGCGCACGCGGCACCTTGCTGATGCAGAGCTCAGGCGACTAGGTCTGCGCTCCCCAGCAACGCAGGCCTAGGATGCCCCGTTCGGCCGGCGACGCGGCGCCACCATCGCCTGGCCGAGTGGGTGCCCTGTTCAGCAGCCTCGTGGTGCGTCTTCGCTGGTGGATCATCGGCTTCTGGGCGCTCGCGTGTCTGGCGTCCCTGTTCTTGCTGCCGCCCCTGTCGGAGTCGCAGGGCCGCAGTGATCTGCAGGGGCTGGTGCCGAGCAACACCCCGGCTGTCACCAACGAGCTCCGCACCGTGGACATCTTCGGCTACCCGCTGACGGGGCGCACCATCGTGGTGCAGCGCAACCCGAGCGGCTTGTCGGTGTACGACCAGGCCCGCACGTTCACGAATGCGATCGCGATCAATCGTCAGGAGTACGCCGACGTCGCTCCGCTTCGCGGGGCGTTGCCCATCACCAACACCCTCGGGCTCTTCCCTTCGTCCACCGAACAAGACACCACAGCACTGACGTACCTGCTGTTCGACCAGGACGTGTCGTTCGGTCGACAGACAAGGGCAGCCGAGGAATACATCGATCGATTCTTCAGCGCTCGCGATGACATCGTCGGGATCACGGGTTCGGTTCCGGCGCGAGCCCGACAGGGCGACATCATCAGGGAAGATCTGCCCTTGGTGGAGGCGCTGACCTTGACGGCGATAGTGCTCATCGTCGGCATCGCGTTCCGGTCGCTGGTGGCACCGGTGGTGGCGGTCGTGACCACCGGCGTCGCCTATGTCATGACGCTGCGGATGTCCGGCGCCGTGACCGCGCTCTTCGGCGTCACCAGCCCCAGTGAGCTGGAGCCAGTCGTCGTCGCACTGCTGCTGGGAGTGGTCACTGACTACGTCGTCTTCTTCTGCGCGGCGCTACGCCACGAGCTCAGGGGCGGCTCCGCCCGGCTCGACGCAGCCCGTGCCGCCACGGCGAGGTACGGTCCCATCGTCGCCGTGGCCGGCCTGGCGGTCGCAGCGGGAACGGCCGCGCTGATGGTGGCCGAGTCCGCATTCTTCCGGGCGCTGGGTCCAGCTCTGGTCTTCACCGTGCTCATGGGACTGCTTGTGGCAGTCACTCTGGTGCCCGCTCTGATGGCGGTGCTGGGCCGGCTGGTGTTCTGGCCCAGCTTGCAGCGACACTCCGAGACTCCGCTTGATCCCCACCCAAAGGAGGCCGGGGGACGACGCTCCTTGTTGGGCTACATCATCAGTGGGCGCAAGCAGGCGTGGATCACGGCGACCGCGGCGATAACGGTGCTGGCAACAGCAGCACTGCCACTGGTCAACCTGAATCTGGGCGTCTCGTTCATCGAGTCGCTGCCTGGCGACACCAGTGTCCGCCGCGCCGCGGAGGCAGCCGAGTCAGGTTTCGCTGCGGGCATCCTGTCGCCTACCACCATCCTGGTCGAGGGCGCCAACCTGGACGCCCGGTACGAGGGGCTGGGGCGGTTGGGAGATCTCATCGAGGAGGTGCCGGGCGTCGCGGGGGTCCTGAGCCCCGGCGACAATCCTCGACGAGTGGAGCGCAACATCCTGGTGTCCCCTGACGGTGCCGCGGGGCGGTACCTCGTAGTGCTTGATGACCCGGCTCTCGGCGGTACCGCCATCGATACCGTCGACAGGCTCGGGGACCGGCTTCCCGAGCTGCTCATCCGCAGTCGACTGAGTGATGTGACGGCAGGGCTGGCTGGTGACACCGCGACGGCCTCCTACATCGTGCAGCAGACCGAGGAAGACCTGCTGCGGATCGCGGTCGCAGCACTGGCCGCGAACCTGCTGATGCTGATCGTCTTTCTGCGTGCAGTGGTGGCTGCCGGGTATCTGCTGGCGGCAAGCATGCTGTCGCTGGCCGCATCGCTCGGTCTGACCACGCTCCTGTTCAACGAGATCAACCCCGGCGCCGGGCTGACGTTCTACGTGCCGTTCGCCGCGGCCGTCCTGCTGTTGGCCTTCGGATCCGACTACAACATCTTCGCGGTCGGCTCGATCTGGGAGGAGGCGCGCCACAAACCACTGCCCGCGGCCATCGCCAGCGTGATGCCGGGCGCCATCCGAGCCATGGTCACCGCGGGGCTCGCGCTCGCCGCCAGCTTCGGCTTGCTTGCGGTCGTCGCCCTGGTCCCCTTCCGTCAACTGGCCTTCGTCATGGCGGTCGGCATCATGCTGGATGTCCTGGTCGTGCGGGCTCTCCTCATGCCAGCCCTGCTGACCGTCGTCGGTAGGGTCAGCGCCTGGCCGAGCAAGCGACTGCGAGCAGACGGAAGCAGTCACTGACGGGCCGCGCGGCGGTCGGCAGCTGTGCCGTGGCGAGGAGGGAGCGTAGATGTTCTTCGACAACTGGTACGGCCTGCTGCGGGTGGTGGTCGTGGGTGTCTCCACCTACGTCTGTCTCGTCGTGCTTCTCCGTAGCACAGGCAAGCGGACGCTGTCCAAGCTGAATGCCTTCGACTTCGTCGTCACCGTCGCTCTGGGGTCCACCCTCGCCACCGTGCTCTTGTCGTCCATGGTCTCCCTCGCCGAAGGTGTGACCGCGCTCGCCCTGCTGACCGGACTGCAGTACGTGGTGACGTGGACGAGCGTGCGCTGGCGGCCGTTGCGGCGAGCAGTGAGATCCGAGCCGACGATGCTCGTCTACCAGGGCACCCTGCTGCGTGACGCGATGCGTCGGGAGCGAGTGACGGAGAGCGAAGTCCGGCAGGCGCTGCGCATGCAAGGCGCGACGTCGCTGGCCGAGGTGGAGGCACTCGTCCTGGAGAGCGACGGCAGCTTTGCCTCGGTCGCCGCCGACGCCACCATCCTCGGCGATGCGTGGCCACCTGACTGACTGGCCCAGAGGCAAGAGGTCGAGAGGTGCCCAGTCCTGCGACTGGGCGAGGCCGTCCAGCGGCCTGGGAACGACGCAGAAGGGCTGACCGTGGAACGGCTCTACATCACGTACGCAGTCTTCGGAACCCTTTCCGTGGTCCTGGCGCTGATGAGCACCAGGCTGCGGCAGTGGCCGGTCAGTGAACCGCTGACTGCCATGGTGCTGGGCATCGCGCTGGGCCCGCAGGTACTGGGTGTGGTGGAGATCGGGCCGCCGCTTCGCGACCCTCTGCTACTGGAGGGATCTCGATTGCTGCTGGCCGTCTCGGTGATGGCCGCAGCACTGCGCTTCCCCGTGCGCGACCTACGGGGCCTGACACCGGCACTGACTGTGCTCCTCGTTGTCGTGATGCCCCTGGCTGCAGCCATCACCGGCGCGGCGTCGCTGCTGCTGGGTCTCCCCATGGCGCTCGCATTGCTCGTCGGGTGCTGCTTGTCGCCGACCGACCCTGTCCTTGCGGCATCGGTCGTGTCCGGAATGCCGGCCGAGCGTGACCTCCCGGCCCGGATCCGCCAGCTGCTGACTGCCGAGAGTGGCGCCAACGACGGTCTCGCGCTGCCGCTGGTCGGTCTCGCGGTGGCAAGCCTGCTCCCGGCCACTACGGCGGCCGATGCGGTGGCGCGCCTGACCTGGGAGGTGCTCGGCGGCACGGTGATCGGGCTTCTCGTCGGCGGCGTCGTCGGCGCGGCCACTCAGGCAGCCCGCAGCCGTCACAGCCTCGACCCGGGGCCGGATCTGGTACTCACGCTGCTACTGGCTGTCGGCGTGCTGGGCATCGCTCGCCTGGCCGCCACCGACGGTGTGCTGGCCGTGTTCGTGGCCGGGCTCGCGTACAACCGCGCTGTCCCCACCAGTGAGCTCGGCGCTCAGGACGGCATCGACGAGGCGGTGAACCGGTACGCCGTGCTGCCCCTCCTCGTGCTCCTGGGGGTGGTGTTGCCGTGGGCGGAGTGGCGCGCCTTCGGTCCGTCCGCAGTGGTGTTCGTGGCGGCCGTGCTGCTCGTACGGCGTCTGCCCCCGGTCCTGGCACTGGCCCGACCGCTGCGACTGGGCATGCGCGACGCGGTCTTCGCCGGCTGGTTCGGTCCCATGGGCGTCAGCGCCGTGTTCTACCTCGCGTACAGCATCGATGAGGGCGTACGTGATCCTCGCCTCTTTGCGGCCGGGACACTCGTCATCACGACCAGCGTCCTGGCCTTCGGTGTGAGCGCCTCGCCCGGCCGACAGCTGTATGCGCGGACCAAGCACTTCTGAGTGCACGGCTCGCTCACACCTGCTTCAGCGTCTTGGTCGCCGCTGGCGTGAGCCACACATTGGACAGATTCGGATGCGCTGTTCACAAGCTGGCGCCGGTGTGTGAGCACTGCGGATGCAAGGTGCTCGGCCATGGGCGCGAGGCCGAAGGCCGCTTCTACTGCTGTGCGCACTGTGCGCGTGCGGGGGTCAGGCTCGCAGGCACACGATCCGGGCTGACCCAGGACAAGGTTCCCCCTCTGACCGGCGGAGCCGCGGCGGGTCAGGAGTCGTCGTTGAGGCGCAATGTCTGCAGCCTTCGGCCCGCGTAGACAGTGGCGCCCACGGTGACGACCGTGAGCAGGACGAGGCCGGTGCCGAAGCCGACGGCTGCATCGACGCCCAGCCGTCCGGCGGAGTCACCGAGCACCCGCTGCACCACCGCCAGTGACCACTGCTGGATGCTCAGCGTCTGCGCGCCAGGAACCAGACCGCCGACCAACGACTCCCAGATCAGGGCGTAGATCAAGCCGATGACGACGGCGTTCCTGGTCACCACGGCGAGGAGCAGGAACACGGCGGAGTATGCGACACCGGCTGCCAGGGCGCCGGCGGCGAAGCCGATGGCCACTGCGCCGACCTCCCCGACGAGCACGACACCGGCGATGGCTATCGGCACCACGCCGAACGCGATGACCACGGCGATGGCCACAGCAAGCTTGGTGACGACGATCGAGTACCGGTTCAGCGGCTTGGCCAAGAGGTAGACGATGGACCCCTCGTCGATCTCCGGGCCGATCGACCCGGTGCCGGCGATGAGACTCAGCAGCGGCATGAGGACGGCGATCCCGAAGGCGGCCAGCAGGTCGGGCCCCAGCCTGCCTCCGAGGTCACGCTCGATGCCGGCATCGAGACCGGCGAGGACGCGCGCGAGCGCGCACAGTGCCAACAAGGCAAGCGGAAGGAGCAGCAGCACCAGGGTGCGCTTGCGGCCCAGCAGGCTGCGGCTGGTCAGGGACGCGACGACCGGGTTCATCGAGTCACCAGATAGGTGAAGACACTCTCCAGTGACTCGTCCGCCGGACGTACCTCCAGCAACCTGATCCCGTGCCGGGATGCCACCCGGGGAAGGGCGTGGACGAACGACGAGAAGTCGGTGGCCTGCACCTGCACGACGCTTCCTCCCGCGGAGTCGGTCACCAGCTCGACACCGGAGGTGCTCGGTTCGGCCATCACCGCCGACGCGAGCGCGCGGTCGTCGCTCGAGCGGATCGTGTACTGGTGCGGCCGTTGGGTCATGAGCAGGCGGATCTGCCGGAAGTCGCCGGACGCGGCATGCCGACCGGCGACCATGACCTCGATCCTCTGGGCGATCTGCTCGACCTCCTCGAGGATGTGCGAGCTGAACAGGATCGTCCGTCCCTGGTCACCCAGCCGGTGGAGCAGCTCCATCAGGTGCAGGCGCTGCCGTGGGTCCATCCCGTTGAAAGGTTCGTCGAGCAGCAGCACCGCGGGGTCGTGCACGATCGCGGTCGCCATCTTGATCCGCTGCTTCATCCCTTTCGAGTAGGTGCGGATGTCACGCTCCTCCGCCTCCGTCATGTCGACGGTGGCGATCGCCCGCCGTGCGGCGGCCTCGGGGTCGGGGAGATCGTGCAGCCGGGCGTTCGCGAGGACGAACCTCCAGCCGGTGAGCGCGTCGTACATCTCCTCACGCTCGGGCACCAACCCGACGTCACGGTAGATCTCCGGGTCCCGGTAGAGCGGTCGCCCGTCGAGTGTCACGCTCCCCGCTGACGGCGACAGGAACCCGGCCATCATGTGGATCAGCGTGGACTTGCCGGCGCCGTTGGGCCCCAGCAGACCGGTGACACCCGGACCGAGGTGCATGGTGACGTCGTTGACCGCCACCACGTTGCCGAACCACCGGGAGACCTGTGCCAGCTCGAGGGTGCTCACGACAGCGCCTTCCGGTAGCGGGCGACCAGGGCGGCGTAACAGCCCACGACCACCAGCACGACCACGGCGGAGAACACGGCGGTCCCCACGGCGCCTGGTGGCCCCTGGCCGACCGAGGAGTCGGCGCCGAACAGGCCGGCGACCACACCGTCGACCAGGGTGTACGGCGAGATGAGGCCGGTATAGCCGCTGAACACGTCGTTGCCGAACTCGTCCGCCATTGCCCGTACGGTGGCCTGCAGCCCGGACAGGACCAGGAACACCCCGACCACGGCGGCCACTCCCACACCACGACGAGGGGTCATCGCCGCGACGACAAGACTGATGCCGGCGAGGACGAGTGCGTAGATGGCGGCGCCGGCCATGGCGCGCAGGTAGTCAGGCAGCTGCTCGCCGAGCGGCAGCTCCGCGAGGAGCGCGCCCGCCAGCAACAGGGTGAGCGGTACCCCCATCAGCAGGAAGAGCGCGGCCGTCATTCCGGCGTACTTCGCCTGCACGTACTGCTGGCGGCTCAAGGGTCGGGAGAAGTACAAGGCCGTCACCCGGAAGCGAAGGTCGCGCGACGTCACGGCCGGCGACTGCGAGCCCAGGAAGACCGTCACCGCGACCTGGAAGGTGACGACGTACACGGTGTAGCCGATCGGCAGCGACGACAACTGGATGTAGCTGGTGACGATGCCGACGACCACGGCCGGTATCACCATCACCCCGAGAAGCAGGAACGGCATGATCTTCGACCGCGCCGAGCGGCCGAGGCCGTACGCGCCGCGCAGCGTGTCGACGAACAGGGAGCGACGGATGTAAGACGCGCCCAGCCGGGCCCCGTCGTAGTGCCGGTAGCCGATGTCATGGATGGCGCCTGTCGGCGCCCTCGGCGTGCTGGGCTCAGACATGGGCATCTCCGTGGCCGCTCGGACTCCGGGAGCTGTCCGGGCTCGCCGTGAAGATCTCGGTCATCCGGTGCCGCTGGCGCTCGATCCGCACGAGCCCGAGGCCGAGCTCGGCGACGGCGTCGCGCACCGTGTCGTAGACGGTGGTGTCGCGGACGTCGACGTACAGCAGCCTCCCGTCGCTGCGTACCGCGATTCCCGCCGCGGTGAGCCGGGCGTGGAGACCGGCCTGGTTGTCGTCGACCTCGACGCTGACCAGTGCGGTCTCGGCAGTGACCGATGCGGTGGTGGAGTGCCGCAGCAGCTGGCCTCCGTCGATCACGACGATGCCGTCGGAGACGCGCTCGAGCTCGCCCAGCAGGTGGGAGGTGACGATCACCGAGATTCCGAACTCGCTGCCGATGCGCCGGATCAGCCCCAGCATGTCGTCGCGACCGGCGGGGTCCAGGCCGTTGGTGGGCTCATCGAGCAGTACGAGGCTGGGGTCGTGAACCAGCGCCTGGGCGAGCTTGACCCGTTGTCGCATGCCCGTGGAGTAGCCGCCCATCGGCCGGTACCGCTCCTCGTACAGGCCGACGTGGCGGAGGATGTCGGCGGCTCGCTCACGTGCCGACGTGGTCGGCAGTCCGGACATCCGGGCCATGTGCACCACGAACTCGGTGGCCGAGACGTCCGGCGGGAGGCAGTCGTGCTCGGGCATGTAGCCGACGCGTTCTCGGATGGACGGGCCGTCGGTTGCCACGTCGAGGCCCAGAACGCTCGCACTGCCCGCGGTGGCCGGCAGGAGCCCGAGAAGGATCTTGAGCAGCGTGGACTTGCCGGCGCCGTTGGCACCCACCAGGCCGGTGACCCCAGTCGACACGTCGACCGTCAGGTCGGTCACGGCGGTCACCGAACCGAAGCGCTTGGTCAGACCGTCGGTCCGGATCAACGACACAGTGCCCGCCTCCACCCGCGTCGCACGCGGTACGGACACCCTATGGACCCGCCACCGCATGTCCGGCAGCAACCCGCCGTCGGCACCGGCACCCGGCACCGGCAAGCGGTGCTGGCGACGACCACAGGCCAGGACGGTACGCCCCTTCGTGACACGTGGGTCATGAACCGGACTGCGAGGTGCTGAGAAACGCCGCCCGCCGGACCTCCAGACCCCACCCGGATCCAGTGCGACAGCGTCGCCGCCGACGCCGCGACGAGCGAGCTCGAGCACGGTGCGGGTCCCCATCGAGCTGCCCACGGTGTCCACGCCGGCCAGACCCTGCGCCGCGATGACGTCCATCCTGGTTGAATGCTCCGGTGGCGGGCAGGGGCGGGCGTTGACACCGGGGCGATCGGGTGACACGACAACGACCGCTGCCTTCATCGAGGCTGTGGGACCGGCGAGCTCGATCCGGGTGGGCTCCCTCCCCGTTCCTCCCTGCGGCCCTACCGATGTCCTGATCGACGTGCAGTCGCTGGTCGTCAACCCCGTCGACATCCTGGTGCGATCCGGTCGTTTCCGAACTGCCGTGCCGCTCCCCTTCATCGTCGGGCGGGACCTGGTCGGCACTGTGGTGAAGACGGGCGCGGGGACGACGTCGTGCGCGCCCGGTGACCGCGTGTGGTGCAACAGCCTCGGCCATGCGGGTCGGCAGGGGTCGTTCGCCCGACTTGTCGTCGCACCGTCCGACCGGGTCTACCGACTTCCTCACACCGTCGACCCCGACACGGCAGTGGCCGTCGTGCACCCGGCCGCGACAGCGTTCCTCGGGTGGTTCGTCCATGCCGGGCTGCGTGCCGGCCAGTCGTGTACGTCGGCGGCGCCGGCGGCAACGTCGAGACCGCGGCGGTCCGGATGGCGGCGCAGGCCGGCGCCCGTGTCATCGCTGCCGCCAACCCGGCTGAGCACGAAAGGTGCCGACAGGACGGTGCGGACGTCACGGTCGACCACGCCGAGGACGGACTGGTCGAGCGGGTGATCGAGCACGCCCCCGACGGCGTGGCGGTCGTGTGGGACTGCGGGGGGCATCTGCCGCTCGAGGTCGCGTCCGAGATCGTCGCCGTGGGTGGCCGCATCCTGACGACGGCCGCTCCGTTCGCGCGGGTGGATGTGCCGATGTCGAGGCTCTACACGCGCGACGTCAGTGTGATCGGGTTCGTCATCAGCAGGGCCACCGTCAGCGACCTTGCTGCCGCTGCGGAGCTGATCAATCTGATGCTCAGCAGCGGAACACTGACGGCGCGGATCGCCGATCGGCTCCCTCTGGCGCAGACGGCTGCCGCCCACGAGCGGATGGAGGCTGGCGGCGTCCGCGGTCGGCTGATCGTTCATCCGGCTGGCCACTAGGCTTGCGCTCCGCCAGCGGGCAGCTGTCTGCCGCACCACCGTCTAACCCTCGAGTGAGCCGGGGTCACCGGGGACGTCGATGGAATGCGGTCTCAGCACCTCTAGCGGGACGATCTGGAGCACCGCCTCGTTGGTGGAGGCCAGCACCACTGGAGCAGCCACGCCGTCGTGATGGGCCCGCGCCCAGTTCGCTGCGGTGACGCACCAGCGGTCGCCGGGCACGAGCCCGGGAAAGCGGTACTGCGGCATCGGTGTCGAGAGGTCGTTGCCGATGCTGCGCTGGTGGGCGAGGAACTCGGCCGTCACGACGGCGCAGATGGTGTGGCTCCCGAGATCCTCCGGTCCCGTGCTGCAGCAGCCGTCGCGGAAGAAGCCGGTCACGGGATCGGTGCCACACGCCTGCAGGTCGCCTCCGAGGACGTTGCGCTCCGTCACGAACGCCAGCATCGCGCACAAGACCGGTGGGCGCTTCGCGGCACCTCACCGCTGCATCCCGACGAGCGCTGCGCTGGTCGCGCGGAGCCACTAGGTGACGGACAGGCGGACCCGCGCCCATGAGTTGTTCATGTAGCCCTTGGGGTTCCAGATCTGCTCAGTCGACTCGGGCTGCGTGGAACCGGTGTCGTCCCATGCTCGGGCGACGATGTGCAGCGGTCCGGGTGCGACGACGACCGTGGCCTGCCAGAGCCGCCAGGTCCAGGGGTGGTGCTGTTCGCTGAGATCGGCCTGGTGCCATGTCCGACCGGAGTCGGCCGAGACGTCGACGCGTGCCACGGTCCGGTCGGCACCGACATGCGCGTAGCCGCTCACCGCGGTCCGTCCCGCCCGGACAACCTCTCCGTCCCCGGGGCGCAGGATCTCGCAGCTGAGGCTGACGGGACCGAGCGGAATACCCTCCGGAGCGCCGGTCTGGCTCGGCTCGACCGTCGCGGGCAGCAGGTGGTAGGCGACGGCCTGGAAGTAGTTGGCGCTCGGTTCTCGCTGGGCGGTGACACGTTCCAGCCACTTGACGCTGCGCGCGCCGATGTAGCCGGGGACGACGGCGCGAAGTGGTGCTCCGTGAACCGGGGAGAGGGGCTCCTCATTCATCTCCCAGGCGAGGAGGACCTCACCGGCGGTCGCCTTGGAGACCGGTACGGAGCCTCCGTACGGCTGCGGCGGATGAGCGATCTGTGACACGTCCGGAGCGGCGAAGGCGATGTGGCGAGCCTCGGGCTGCACACCGGCTGCGTCCAGCACGTCGGCCAAGAGGACACCGGTCCAGCGCGCGGTGCCGATGGCACAACGGCCCCACGGGTGCTCGGCCGGGATGTCCCGGACCTGGATCAGCCCGTCGCGGCGGTTGCCCGCACACTGGAGGGTGACGGTCTCGTTCCGTGCAGCGAAGCTCCTCCGCAGCTCGTCCAGGGACAGCTCGAGAGTCCGGTCCACGGCCCCGTCCACCCGCAGGTGCCAGCTCCGCGGATCGATCTCCGGGATCGGGCCATGATTGCGACTGAAGAAGCTGTCGGTGGGAGTGACCCGCTGACCGTCCAAGGCAGCCGGGGACGGCTCGGCGTTGAACGGCTCCCTCTCGTGCACCACCGTGTCGTCGCGCTTCCCGTGCATGGGCATCCGTCGTCCTTTCGATCCGCGCCGCGGACGTCCTCGTCGTGGCCGGGGTCGGGGCCCCGGTTGTACGCCGCGCAACGCCCCTTGTCGAGACACGTCATGGAGACCCGGTGGCGTCGTCGCCGCCGGGCGCCGGCTCCGGCCGGCGAACGAGCCTCGCCATCACGATCACGGCCGCGATCGCGAGCCCGCTCAGCAGGGTGAAGACGACCGTGTAGCCGAAGTACGAGCCGTCCCGCGCGGCATCCAGGTAGGCGTTCAGAGCAGGGTCGAAGGTGTCAGGGTGGAGGCCGGTCTGCTCCGCGTCCTGGATGTCTCGCCTGAAGCGCTCCACCTGCGCGTCGCTGAGGTCGGCCAGAGAGCTCTTGGAGACGTTGGACACGAACCGGTCCACGTACGTCGCATGGAAGACGAGGTAGAAGATCGCGATGCCGAGCGCGCCGCCGAACTGTTCGGCCGTGGCCGACACGCCGGAGGCCTGACCGTGATGCTGCACGGGCACCATGTCCAAGGACACCGGATCGTTGACGGTCAGGACGACGGCCAGCCCCGTACCGAACACCAGCAGCCCGGGCAGCAGGCTCCAGTAGGTGGTCGCCGACAATGTCGTGCCTGCAGCCAGGGCGACTCCGGCGAGGCCAGCATGAGGAACCCGACGACGAGCGCATCCGGCCACCGACGGAGTCGTACCATCGGCCGGCCAGCGGTGCCACGACGATCATGGGCAGGGTCGTGGGAATCAGCGCCAGTCCGGCAAGGCCGGGATCCGTACCGAGGTTCAGGATGAGCACCAGCGGGAGGATGAGGCCGAGTCCCATCTCGGCCATGCCCCCGAGGGCCTGGCTGATCGTGGCCGCCAGGTAGTTGCGGTGACGCCGCAGAAGGGCGAACTCCATGAGCGGGTCGGCCGTCCGGCGCTCGACGACGACGAACGCTGCCGCCGCCACAGCGCTCGCCGTCAGCGAGACGAGGACGCCGGGTGATGTCCAGCCCCAGTCCTGCGACTGGGCGAGGCCGACGATCAGACCCACCAGCGCCAGGCACAGCAGCGTCGCCCCAGGCACGTCGACGGAGGACTGGTCGCGCCGTGGCGGGTCCTTCGGGATGGCGCGACGAGCCACGGCGACGGCTATGAGAGCCAGCGGCACGTTGACCAGCAGCACCGACCGCCAGCCGAACACCGACGTCAGGCCCCCGCCGAGGACGCGGCCGAACGCACCCGCCACGGCGGCGCCGCGTCCCATCAGACCCAGAGCGCGTCCGCGGTCCGTGGTGGAGTAGGAGGCGGTGACGATGGCGATCGTCGTCGGCAGCATGAGCGCCCCCGCCGCACCCTGCAGGACACGGAACGCCAGCAGCATCTCGATGGTGGGGACAACCCGGCGAGCGCCGACGCGCCGGCGAACACGACCGCTCCCAGACGAACACGCGTCGGCGACCGAGCAGGTCCCCGACCCTGCCGCCCAGCACGAGCAGCCCGGCCAGGGGCAGCAGGCTCGCGCTCAGCACCCACTGCGCCAGCTGCGAGTCGATCCCGAACTCGCCCATGATGCTGGGCAGGGCGAGCGGCACAGCAGTCTGGTCCACCAGCACCATGGCATTGGCCACGGTCATGGACGCGAGAACGATGCCACGACTGCGTGCCGACACGGTGCGGTCCGCACTCGAGGAGGAGCTCACCACCAACCGGGTCACTTGCAGTGGTCCACCGCGCTCCGGCGTGCGCGAGGCGCCATCATCGCATCCACCCGCCGCCCCGCCCGGCCGACGCCGTCTGTCCCGGTGGGCGCACGTCGTGATCGCGTCGACCGATGACTTCCGGACCGCTCCGGAGTCCTAGTGTCGGACCGGGCGAGTAGCGTCCGAACAACCGATCGTCGGAGGTTGAGCGCATGGGTGGCACACGTGTACTAGTCGGGACCCGCAAGGGCGCCTTCGTCCTCACCTCTGACGGCGGGAGATCGGACTGGACGGTCGACGGCCCGCATTTCCCGGGGTGGGAGGTCTACCACCTCAAGGGGTCGCCGGTGAATCCCGACCGCATCTACGCGTCGCAGACCAGCGGCTGGTTCGGCCAGGTGATCCAGCGCTCCGACGACGGGGGCGCGTCCTGGGAGACCGTAGGCAACGACTTCACCTATGACGGCGTCCCGGGCGAGCACCAGTGGTACGACGGGTCGTTGCGACCCTGGGCCTTCACCCGGGTCTGGCACCTCGAGCCATCGCTGCACGACGCCGAGACCGTCTATGCCGGGGTCGAGGACGCAGCGCTGTTCAAGTCCACCGACGGCGGCGCACAGTGGGCGGAGCTGTCCGGCCTGCGCCAGCACGACACCGGCCCGCAGTGGCAGCCCGGCGCCGGTGGCATGTGCCTGCACACCATCGTCCAGCATCCCACTGACCCGGACCGGCTCTATGTCGCGATCTCCGCCGCCGGCGCCTTCCGCACCACCGACGGCGGGCGCACCTGGGAGCCGATCAACAAGGGGCTTCGCTCCGGCGAGATACCCGACGAGGACTCCGAGGTCGGCCACTGCGTGCACCGCATCGACATGCATCCCGCCAACCCTGACGTCCTCTACATGCAGAAGCACTGGGACGTGATGCGCAGCAAGGACGGCGGTGACACCTGGCATGAGGTGAGTGGAAACCTGCCCTCCGACTTCGGCTTCCCGATCACCGTGCACGCCCACGAGCCCGAGACCGTCTACGTGGTCCCGATCCTCAGCGACTCCCACCACTTCCCGCCGGACGGCAGGCTGCGCGTCTACCGCAGCCGAACCGGCGGTGACGAGTGGGAGGCCCTGACCGACGGTCTGCCGCAGGAGAACTGCTACGTCAATGTGCTGCGCGACGCGATGGCCGTCGACCAGCACGAGTCGTGTGGCGTCTACTTCGGTACGAGCGGTGGGCAGGTGTATGCGTCCAGGGACTCCGGCGACTCGTGGTCGCCGATCGTGCGCGACCTGCCGGCCGTGCTCTCCGTGGAGGTGCAGACGTTGCCATGAACGACATCGGAGGTGACTCGGTGCGGGTGGTGCTGCCCGCACACCTGCGCGCCATCGCCCGGATCCAGGGCGAGGTGCGAGTCGACGTATCGGGTGCGGTGACCCAACGGACGGTGCTCGACGCGCTCGAGACGGAGTTCCCGATGTTGCGCGGCACGATCCGCGACCGGGCGACCGCACGACGTCGCGCCTTCGTCCGCTTCTTCGCCTGCGGAGAGGACTTGTCCCACGAGGAACCGGACGCGCCGCTGCCGGAGCGGGTCGTCCAGGCCGAGGAGCCGTTCCGGATCATCGGTGCGATGGCTGGCGGCTGACCCTCGCCTTGGGGGGCAGCCGGTGGCTCAGGCGACGCTGGGGTCGGGCGCACCGGCGCTCTCGTGCTCGGCGCGCAGGATGCGGGCGGCGGCCACCATGCTCCGTAGCTTGCCCTCGGCCGCGGCTCTGGGCAGGTACTTCATGCCGCAGTCGGGAGCGAGCACGACGCGTTCGGCGTCGATGTACGGCAGAACGCGCCGCACCCGAGCGGCGACTGTCGCTGCTGACTCGACCGCGGGCGTGGACAGGTCCAAGACGCCAACGAGGATCGCCTTGCCCGGCAGGGTCTCCAACACCGCGGGGTCGAGCCCGGACTGTGCCGTCTCGATCGAGATCTGGTCGCAGACGCACTCGGCCAGCTCGGGAAGGAAGGAGTAGCCCGACGGTCGCTCGTGGATGATCGCCGCGTAGCCGAAGCACAGGTGGACGGCCGTCGTGCCGGGCGCCGACTCGAGGGCCCGGTTGACGGCCTCGACGCCGTACTGCCTGGCGGCCTCCGGGCGGGCCTGAAGGTACGGCTCGTCCAGCTGGACGATGTCCGCACCGGCGGCGAACAGGTCGTGCACCTCCTCGTTGCACGCCTCGGCGTACGCCAGGGCGAGCGCGCGAGGATCCCCGTAGTGGTCGTCCTGAGCCTGCTGCGACATCGTGAAGGGTCCGGGAACGGTCACCTTGACCACCCGGTCGGTGTGAGCCCGCACGAACTCGACATCGGCGCGCTGGATCGGCCCCGGGCGGCTGATGGGCCCGGTCACCCGCGGCACCTGCGTGGGTGTGCCGCTGCGGTCGAGTGCTTCGCCCGGGTGATCGACGTCGACGCCGTCGAGCGCGGTGGCGAAGTGGTTGGAGTAGCTCTCCCGGCGGATCTCGCCGTCGGTGACGATGTCCAGGCCCGCGTCCAGCTGGACGCGCACCGCCAGCGCGGTGGCGTCGTCCTGCGCCTCGCGGAGATGCTCGGCCGAGGGCCGCCACAGCTCCTTGGCGCGCACGCGCGGGGGAAAGCGGCCAGCGAGGCGGGCGCGGTCGATCAGCCACTCGGGTTGCGGATAGCTGCCGACGAGCGTCGTGGGGAACATCGGGAGAGTCAGCGGCACGCGTTCACCTCGTAGGATCGTCGGTCGGCGTCACCACGACGCGAGCGTCCGGCGTGCCGGCAGCCTGCTGCCAGGCGGCCGTCACCTCGGACAGCGGGTACGCACGGTGCTCGACCTGGCAGCGGCCGTCGGCAGCCAGGGCGAAGATCTCGGCCAGGGCGTCGGCGCGCTGCTGCCGGGTCAGCGAGTTGTTGGTGTAGCCGAGGATGCTGTGCGAGCCGCTGCGTAGCGTGGCCGAGGAGAACGTCGACTCCGTACCGCCACTGCTGCCGAGATGGACCAGCCGGCCGTGCTCGGCGAGCACGCGGAGGGCCGCGGTGGTGGTCGCTCCCCCGACCGGGTCGACGACCACGTCCACGCCGCCGTCGGCCGCGGCCCTCAGGCGTGCCGTGACCTCGTCGGCATCGGCGTCGGAGAGATCGACGGCTGCGGTGGCGCCGCGTTCGAGGGCGCGGTCGCGACCGCGGGGACGCCGGCTGGCGGCGACGACCGCACCCGCTCCCAGCGCCGTCGCCGCCTGGATCGCCACCTGACCCACGGCACCGCCGGCGCCGAGCACCAGCACCCGCTCGCCGGCCCGGAGGCGGCCGCGCCAGGTCAGGGCCATCCACGCCGCGACGGCCGACAGACCCAGCGCCGCGGCGTCGACGTCCGACACGCCGTCGGGCAGGTCGACCGTCTCGAGGTCGTGGACGACGGCAGCCTCGGCGAGGCTGCCGTCGCCCGGGCGCATCCCCGCGTCGGTGTTGAACCACACGCGGGCACCGGCGCGCTCGCCCTGATCGACAACGCCCACGCCCTGCACTCCGGGCACGTACGGCAGCACGGGGGGGCCGAAGTACGAGGTGCCTCCGGCGCAGAGCAGATCGAGCGGGGTGACCGGTGCGGCGGTCACCCGGATCCGGGACTGTCCGGCGCCGGGGACGGGGACGTCGTACGGGCGTAGCTCCGGCGGATGTCCGTGGGTGGTGACGAAGGCGCCAGTGACCATCGGTCAGGTCGTGATGTCGGCGTAGGGGAGCGAGAACTGCGCGAGCTTCCTCGCGTACTCGAGCTGGAAGCCCAGTGGCTCGTCATAGTCGCGCTCGAACATCGCGATGAACAGCGTGAGAGTGAGGAACGGGTGGGCCCCCATCGCGAACAGCGCGGGGTAGTCGTGGGTCATCAGGGCGTCGCGCTCGTCGTCGTCGAAGCGCAGCCACGTGCTGGACTCGGTGGTCGTGCAGTTGAGGATGACGTTCGCGCGCTCGGCCTCCCACCACTCGACCGTGCCCCGGGGATCGTCCCGGTACCGCTCGACGAGTGCCGGGTCGCGATCGACCGTGAACAGGAACTTGTTCACGAGGTACTTGCTCATGCCGGTGCTCCGTTCGGGTACCAGGTGAAATAGGCCTCCATGGTGTGGAACAGGTCGTAGGTGTCGACGTAGTCGGCCTTGGCGTTCTCACCCGCTACGCCCATCATCAGCATGAAGTCCATGAAGCCGTGAGTGGCGTTGCCCGGAGCATGCAGGCTGTCGAGCGTCACCTCGGACAGGCACCCTTCGAGGTCACCGTTGCTGATCCAGTCGACCGCCTTGGCGTCGAACTCCGGATCGGGTCCGTGCGGACCGAACTGGCGGGGCCCGCCCAGCTCGAGGGACAGGTGCCCGGTGCCGATCACCGCCACCCGCTGGTCGCTCGGCCACGACTCGACCAGCTGTCGGATCACCCTGCCGAGCTGCACGAAGCGCTTCGGCTGGGGGAGCGGTGGCGCGAAGATGTTGGTGTAGACCGGGACTATCGGGAGGTCGTTCTGCGGGCGCAGGGTGATGATCGGACAGGTCACGCTGTGGTCGATCCGCAGCTCGTTGCTGAACGCCAGGTCGAAGTCGGCGTCCAGGCCGTTGCGCAGGATGTGCGTCGACAGGTCCCTCTGACCACGCATGTGCATCCGTGGCAGGCCGAACTCGCGCTCCTCGTTGTACCAGTTGGCGTCGTACTCCTCGGCGTTGCCCACGAGGAACTGCGGCATGTTGTCCAACCACAGCTGATGAAAGTGGTCGGAGCCGACCATCACGAGCACGTCCGGCTCGGCGCGGGTGAGGGTCTCGCGGAAGGACTCCACCTTGCGGACCCACTCCGCGGCGAACGGCGGCGCCTGGTCGGGGGGTGCCGTGCTGGCCTTGTAGTAGAACGGGTGGTGCGTCGACGCGATGACGGCGGCGAGCTCAGCCATGGATATCTCCCTGCTCAGTCAGAGCCCGGCACGTACGTCGCGTGCCGGTCGACCTCGGTGTAGATGTCCATTCCCACCGGACGGTCGCGCTCCTCGGCCAGCTGGCCGAGCAGCCCAGCGGTGCGCGCCAGCAGCGCGAAGCCACGCAGCATCTCCACGGGCAGGTCGAGGTCGGCGAGCGCGGCTCCGCAGACGCCGGCGCCGTTGAGCGGCAGCGTCCGGCCCAGCACCTGCGGATGGACCCGCCCGATGGCCTCGTACAGCCGCAGGTGGCGACCGCGCAGCCCCTCTTCCTCGCAGATCCGCATGAGCACCGGAGTGCGCGGGTCGCGCTCCTTGTGCACGGGGTGACCGAGGCCGGGCACATATCGCTTGCTCTTCCGTGCTTCCCGGACGACCTGCAGCGCGATGGCGTCCCATCCGTCGTCGTCGCCCGGAAACGGACCGTCGTGCGCGGCCAGCGCCTCGGCGAGAAACCGGCCGGCGTCCTCGGTGACGCCGAGGAAGCGGGAGCCGCCGCCGAGCAGTCCGGCGGCGAGCGCCCCCTGCAGGGAGTCCGGCGCACTGAGATACGTGAGCCGTGCTGCGATGGCTGTCGGGGTGAAGCCGTGGTCTGCCAGCGCGACCAGGACCGCCTCGAGAACGCGGGTCTGCCCGGGTGTCGGGCGTCGTCGCGCCACCAGCCAGTACGCCAGCTCACCGAAGCCCACCTGGCCCATCAGCTCGCCTGCGAGGTCGTGGCCCAGCAGGCGGATGGTGTCGGCGTCGGACGTGCCGAGCGCGGTGGGATAGCTCCGGGTCGCGTCGCTCACGGCGTGGCCGACCTCCCCTGCTCGTCGGCCGGGCGCTCGGTCAACCAGGCGCGGATCTCGTCACCGTGCTCGTCCAGCAAGGGCGGCGGCAGCCGGTAGTCGGCCGGCGTGGACGAGAACGTGATCGGGTGCCGGACGGACGGGACGACACGGTCCCCGTTGCTCACCTGCACGACCGGGTCGAGGCCGAGCTCCTCGGCGAACGCCACCCCCTTGTCCACGGTGTTGATCGGGCCACAGGGGACCCCCGCGGTGATGAGGCGCTCGAACCATTCGTCGGCAGTGCGGGTCGCGAGCCGGTCGACCAGCAGCGGCCGCAGCTCATCGCGATTGGCAGTGCGGTCATGGTTGTGGCGGAAGCGTGGGTCGTCCACCAGCTCAGGGACCTCCAGCACGTCGCACAGCTTGCGGAACTGGATGTCGTTGCCCGCCGTGATGATCAGCTCGCGATCGGCGGCGGGCAGGGCGTCGTACGGGAACAGGCTCGGGTGGGAGTTGCCCATCCGGTACGGGACGACCCCCGCCGTCACGACCGCGCTGGCGTGGTTCACCAGCCCGGACAGCGCCGACGACAACAGGTTGACCTCGACGTGCTGGCCGTCGCCGGTCTCGGACCGCTTGTGCAGCGCTGCCAGGACGCCGATCGTGGCGTGCATGCCGGCCATGACGTCGAACACCGAGATGCCGGCGCGGTACGGCGAGCCGTCGGGGTCGCCGGTGAGGCTCATGAGGCCGGAGATCGCCTGGACGATCAGGTCATAGCCGGGAAGACTCGCGCCGCCGCCGGTCCCGAACCCGCTGATCGAGGCGTACACGATGGCAGGGTTGGTCTCCGCGACCGTCTCGTAGTCGAGCCCGAAGCGTCTGAGCCCGCCCGGCTTGAAGTTCTCGAGCACCACGTCGGCCCGGCGAGCCAGCTCCTGCGCCAGGCCGACGTCACCCTCGTCCTTGAGGTCCAGGGCGACTGACCGCTTGTTGCGGTTCACCCCGAGAAAGTACGTCGAGACGCCGTCGTGAACCGGTGGGCGCCAGGTGCGGGTGTCATCGCCCCCAGGGCTCTCGACCTTGACGACCTCGGCACCCATGTCGGCGAGCAGCATCGAGGCGTAGGGCCCCGCGAGAACCCGGGAGAAGTCGGCGACGAGCAACCCCTGCAGCGGCCCTCCGGCAGCTGACTCGCGGCCCATGCTTCGTGCACGCTCCCGTTCGGGGTCCGGACGAGTGTCCGCGGTGGAGTCTTGACCCCGCCGCACGAGCCTGTCAAGGCGGCGGCAGCTCCCGCCCCGTAAGGCCTACGGCGACCGGCTTGACACTCCGAAGAGCGCCGGGCCATCGTGGCGGCCACACGAGATCGACCGCTGTGCGGACACTCGTCCACCCGCGGGGTCGGACCCGAGAGGACAGGCATGGGCAGGTCACTGGTCTTCCGCAATGGCACGGTCCTCACCATGGACGGGTCCAGGACCGTCCTGTCGGGCGCCGACGTGCTCGTCGACGGGGAACGGATCGAGGCGGTCGGCCCCTCGCTGTCGGTGCCTGAGGGCACGGACGAGATCGACGCCAGCGGTGGCATCGTGATGCCAGGGATGGTGGACACCCACCGGCACATGTGGCAGACGGCCATGCGTGGCTACGGTGCGGACTGGACGCTCACTCAGTACTTCGTCTGGTACTACCTCGAGCACGGCAAGGCGTTCCGGCCGGAGGACGTCCACGCGGGCAACGTCCTGTCCGCGATCGAGTCCCTCGACGCGGGCGTCACCACGACGGTGGACTGGTCACACGGGCTGCAGACGACCGAGCACGCGGACGCCGCCGTGGATGCCCTCGAGTCCGTGCCCGGGCGGTTCGTGCTCGGATACGGCAACATCCAGCAGGGACCGTGGGAATGGGCGACCCGCCCGGAGTTCCGGGACTTCGTCGAGCGCCGGATCCAGCCGGGCAACGACATGCTCGGCTTCCAGATGGCGTTCGACGTGACCGGCGACCCCGCCTTCCCCGAGAGAGCGGCGTTCGAGGTCGCGCGCGACCTCGACGTGCCCGTCACGACCCACGCCGGCGTCTGGGGCGCCACCAACGACGCCGGCATCACGCTCATGTACGACAACGGCTTCGCGGTGCCGGGCAACATCTATGTGCACGCGGCCACGCTTGCCGCCGACTCGTACCACCGGATCGCCGCGACCGGCGGCTCGGTGTCGGTGTCCACCGAGAGCGAGCAGAGCTGCGGGCAGGGTTATCCCCCGACCTGGAACCTGCGCTCGTACGGCGTGCCGGTGTCGCTGTCGATGGACACCAGCGTGTGGTGGAGCGGGGACCTGTTCAGCGCGATGCGCACCACCCTCGGCGCCGACCGCTCGCGTGAGCACCTGGAGGCGCATGCGAAGGGCGACACGGTCACGCACTGCCACCTGCGCGCCGAGCACGTGGTCGAGTGGGCAACCGCCGGCGGGGCACGGGCGCTCGGGCTCGACAGTGTGATCGGCAGTCTCGAGCCCGGCAAGAAGGCCGACGTGGTGCTGATCAAGAACGAGCACTCGCCGGCGATGTTCCCGATGATCAACCCCTACGGCCACGTGGCGCTCCAGGCGCAGCGCGGAGACGTGCACACGGTGGTGGTGAACGGCCGGGTCGTGAAGCGCGACCACCGACTCGTCGACATCGACCTCGACGCCTCCCGTCGCGCGGTGGAGGAGACGGTGGCTCACCTGCGGACGACGTTGGGGCAGGAGGCGTGGGAGCAGGGGATGAACCCGGATGTCCCGGAGACCAAGATCCTCGACAACCCGTACACCTACACCGACTTCCGCACCGGCTCGACCCACGGGCAGTAGCGGCGTAGCACCTCGTTCGGCGCTCCTTCCGGCCTGTGCGCGCCGGCGCCCTCAGCCGCTCAGGTCAGGGCGGCTTCGGCCAGCAGGTCGACCTGCCCCGGATCGCTCACCGTCCGGTCCAGGATCAGCTCGTCGACCCCGCCTTCCCAGGGGGGATGCCGCTCCGCCGGCGTACCGCGGACGATCCGCGACTTGTGCAGGCGTACCGATGCGCAGGTGCCCGCCGCCGGCCCGAGCTGGCGGGGAAACCGCACCGGCGACCCACAGCTTCCCGTATCGCCTGCCCGCCGTTTCGTAGCCAGCCAGCCTGAAGAGTCGCAAGCGGTTGCATGTCGCCGTGCACACGTCGCGGATCGTCCCCTGGGGGCTGCCTGCACAACGCGTCGGCGCCGTCAGCCGCTCAGGTCAGGGCGGCTTCCGCCAGCAGGTCGACCTGCCCCGGATCGCTCACCGTCGGGTCCAGGATCAGCTCGTCGACCCCCGCCTCGCGGTACGCCGGCAGTGCGGCCCTGACGGCGTCGGCCGACCGGAGGGCGCTGTCCGCGATCATGTCGGCGACCTCAGGACCCATGGCGGCGTAGTAGTCGCGCAGGTAGCCACGCGACTCCTCGTCGGTGTCACCCAGCCCGAAGTAGACCAGAGCGGCGATGCGCGGCGACCCGGCGCGACCCGCAGCCCGCCACGCCTCCTTGACCCTGCCCGCGAACTGGCTGACGGCGTCGGGGGGCATCCCCCCCGCGGTCCAGCCCTGCGCATCGAGCTCCACGACCCGCCGGATGGCGGCCTCCGTGGTCCCGCCCACGAGCACGGGAATGGTCTGCTGGGCAGGCGTCGGGTTTGCCGGCCTGGTCCCCTCTGCGATCGCCTCGCCTGCCCACGCCCGCCGCAGCTCAGTGATCTGCTGGTCGAAGACCGCGCCTCGGCCCTCGAAGTCGCGGCCGGTGAGGGTGTAGTCGGCCTCGCGCCAGCCGACACCCATGCCGAGGGTCAGGCGACCGCCGGTGAGCTGGTCCACGGTGGCGGCCTGCTTGGCGAGCTCGGCGGTGCTGCGGGCCGGGGCGATGAGCACGTTGCTGAAGAAGCGGATGCGTTCCGTCACCGCACCCGCGGCCGCGAAGACGGTCAGCTCCTCGTGGCTGGGGTAGGAGACCGCTCCGATACTTGCCAGTGTGGAGAACCCTGCACTCTCGGCGCGGCGAGCCCACTCCAGCAGGTCTGTCCCGGTGGTACCGGGTAGCGAGTTGGGGATGCCGATGCCCACGTCCACTGTGAAACCTCCGCCTTGATGGTGCGAGTGGAGACCGTACTAGCGTGCGCGCATGACGACCGGCGAGGGCACCCTCTCCTCCGAGGAGCGACTGAAGGTCGGGCAGGCCCGAGTCGCCCGGCTCGCCACCGTCAGGTCCGACGGCACCCCCCATCTCGTGGTCGTGACTTTCGCTCTCCACGGCGACACGGTGGTCTCCGCGGTCGATGACAAGCCCAAGCGCAGCCAGGACCTGCAGCGCCTCCGCAACCTCGAGGAGCGGCCGGCCGCGTCCGTGCTCGTCGATCACTACGACGACGACTGGTCGAGGCTGTGGTGGGTGCGGCTGGACGGCGAGGCGCAGATCGTCCGCGACGAGCCCCGTCGGACAGAGCTCCTCGCACCCCTGGCCGCCAAGTACGCGCCCTACCGCCAGGCGCTCCCCACGGGCGCGGTGATCGCGCTCACGGTGCGATCGACCGTGTCGTGGTCGGCGTCCTGATAGGGAGCCGGTCAGGGCAGCGGGACCTCGTCACATCGTCAGATGCTGTTCCAGCTGTTGCACGAGGGGGCGAAGCTCCGACCCGACGGTGGACTCGTCGAACGCGTACTCGTCGTGCTGATCCGGTGTCACCACGGTGAGCCGGTAGGTGAAGGAGTCTGCTGGCGGACGCACCTGGCCCGGCGCTGTGCCGCCGGGTGGGGAGCGCAACGCCCTCTCGACCAGGGTCCACAGCCGCTGAGAGGCGTCCGCGGCCATGTCGGCGCTCTTCAGCTCCGCACGCAAGGGGACACCGGCGAATCCGCCGTGCCTCTCCAGGAGGAGCCTGAACGACGGAGCCGTCATGAGTCGGCTCTGGACACGCCGACGGCTCGCCAGGCGTCCTGCACGGCGGTCGCCTGGGTGCTCTGCCTGCCGAACTGGCGACGGGCCACCACAGTGGTGAGCCGCGCAAACGCTCGGAAGGTCGACTCCGGCTGAAGGCGGTAGTGCCGTAGCGCTTCGTACCAGATGGTGCCGGCATCCGTCCACGCGTACCCGTCCAGGCTCATGGCAAGCGTGTGGAACGCCTTGTTGGGGATACCCGAGTTGATGTGAACGCCGCCGTGGTCGTCCATGGTCACGACGAAGTCGTCCATGTGTCCTGGTTGGGGATCACGCTCCCATGCGGTGCCGGGATCAGCCATGTCGCGTAGTGCCCTGCCCGGGAAGGTGGGCCCGACGATGTCCGCGCCGATCAACCAGTCGGCCTCGCTCACCGGTTGGCGCAGCTTGTACTGCTTCACCAGCGAGCCGAAGACGTCGGAGAGGGACTCATTGAGGGCGCCGGACTGGTCCTGGTAGAGCAGGCCTGACTCGTGCTCGGTGACGCCGTGCTGGAGCTCGTGGCCGATCACATCGAGCGAGAGGGTGAAGCGCTTGAACAGGCGCCCATCGCCGAACACCATCTGCTCGCCGTTCCAGAAGGCGTTGTCGTAGCCGACGCCGTAGTGGACGATCGCTCGAAGATCCATGCCGTGGTCATCGATGCTGTCACGCTGGAAGACATCCCAGAACAACGTGTAGGTGTCGCCCAAGCCGTCGTAGGCCTCGTTCGCCGCATCGTCGCCCACCGGGTCCTGGCCCTCGGCCCGGACGAGCGTCGCCGACCCGGACGTGGCGTTGGCGATGTCATAGATCAGCCGATGCGGCTGACCGGGCGACCCCAGTTGCTCCACCAGCAGCCGGTTGTCCACGGCGCCGCTGGCAAAGCGAACGGCAGCGGCGGTCGAGCGGCGATCACGCAGGGACATGTCCAGCGCGAGAGCCTCGAGAGCTGCCGCGCGCTGATCGCTGTCGCCGTTCCGCGCAAAGTCGTCGAGGACGAAAGGCGGAACGATGCAGGCAACGGAGCTGCGTGTGACGGCTTTGCCACCTGCACCTGCGCGTCGGCTGGTTGTGGCCGCGTTCGGTGTGGTCACCATGCTCCCTCCGGCCCGACCGGGTGGGCCCTGGGCACGCAATATCCTCCCGGTCGACGACGCGCACAAGGCCCAGACGCAAGAGGTCGAGAGGTGCCCAAGAGTCTCCCTCACGAGGCTGGTCGGCGCCTTTGTCGCGGAGTAGCGTCGGGGTGCCCGGTCCGACCATTGCCCGGGGGGTGAAAGTCAGGTGAGCGACATGTTCATTCAGGTGATCCAGGGACACGTCTCCGATGCTGCCCAGGTGAGGAGGCACCTGGAGACATGGCAGACGGAGGTGGCGCCCGGCGCCGCGGGATGGCTGGGGAGCACGTCCGGTGTGACTGACGACGGGTACATGGTCACGCTCGCGCGTTTCGAGTCGGAGGAGGCGGCGCGGCGCAACAGCGATCGCCCGGAGCAGACTGCGTGGTGGGAGCAGATGGCGACTGTGTTCACCGATGCGCCGGTGTTCCACGACAGCTCATCCGTCGTGGTGGACACACCTGGTGATCCTTCGCAGGCGCAATTCGTGCAGGTGATGCAGGGCCGTTCGAGCGACCCGGACCGCGTACGTGAGCTGATGGCCAACGACCCGACCGACTGGGAGTCGTTCCGGCCGGAGATCCTCGGGACCGTCTCTGTCGGGCACGACGGCGACGGCTGGACGATGGCCATCTACTTCACCTCCGAAGAGGAGGCCCGCGAAGGTGAGCAGAAGCCGCCTCCACCTGAGCTGCAGGAGATGATGGCCGAGATGGACGCGCTGTCCATCGGCGAGCCGGCCTACTACGACCTGCGCGATCCCTGGCTCAGCGCGCCCGGCTGATCTGGGCCAGAGGCAGCCGACTCGTCCATCCCGGCGGTTCTCGCCGCCGAACGGCCCCGGCGGCGGCCCGGGCACGCGAGCAGGTCGTCTGGCGTGTTCCCATGGCGCGTGGCCTCTGAGCCACGCCGGCCAGGGACTCGGGGGCGCCGAGATGCGGACTGCTTCACGAACGGCATCGGTGCACCGTCCTCCACACACGAGTGCACGGTGGCGCGTCAGCGTCCTGCTGGTGGGCTCGGTGCTGGTCGTCGGCCTGAGCGGCTCATGGGCACTTGTCGGTGCGGTGGAGGGCGAGCAGGACCAGCACCGGTCGGAGGTGATGGACCAGCGCGTCCAGGTCATCGAGAACGCGGTGGCCGCCGAGATCGGCCGCTATCTCGACGCGGCCACCGATCTGGCGGCCGGAGTGGGTGCGCAGACCACCCTGACCGGCTCCGACTTCAATGCCCTCACGGCGACGCTGACCCCACAGCGGCTGCCTGGAGTGAGTGGAGCGGCACTGGTGGTGCCCGCGACAGACCGTGAGCTCGGCCGCGTGCAGCGGCAGTGGCGAGCGCTCGGCAACGGTCGCCTGCGCCTGGACCCAGCGAAATCGACGTCCGAGCATCTCTTCATCGTGATGAGCCGCCCCATGGACGGGGCCGCCACGAGGAAGGGCAAGGATCTCGGCGGGGATGCCGCGCCGACTCAGGCGCTGCGCACTGGTCGTAGCGACGGGCAGGTGACAGCAAGCGCCACCTATGTGCTGCCGGGGGACAGGCTGCTGCCTGCTGCTGAGCAACAGTTGTCCTTCATCCTCGCCGCGCCCATCTATGCCGGCGTCGGCACTCCTGATGCGGCGCTCTTCCGCGGCTGGTTCGTGATGAGCATGCGCGGCGAGGACTTCCTTGCCGAGACGCTGCAGGTGGCTTCGCAGGACAACGTCGCAGCCACCCTGCTGGAGACGTCGACCTCGCGCAGTGACGGGGTGCCGGTCGCGCACAACACCCCCGGCCCGGTGCTCGACAACGATGACCTACGGCGCGAGGTCAGCGTGCAGGTTGCCGGCCGCACCTGGAGGCTCCTGCTTCAGCCGACGACGCAGTTCGCGGACTTGACCGGTCCCTCGCTGAGCATTCCGGCAGGGGCAGCCGGCGTCCTGTTCACCGTGCTGATCGCCGTGCTGGTGGGCACTCTGTCCACCTCTCGCGACAGGGCCTTGCAGCGCGTCGAGCGAGCCACCGCAGCACTGCGCGCGGACATCGGACGGCGGGAGCTCGTCGAGGCAGAGCTCCGGGAGACCGAGGAACAGCTGCGACTGATGGCGCTCACCGACTCGTTGACCGGACTGTCCAACCACCGCGCGTTCATGGACGCACTCCACCGCGCACACTCCCGGTCAGTCCGACACGGTACGCAGCTCGACGTCATCTTCGGCGACGTGGACCACTTCAAGGCGATCAACGACACCTACGGGCATGCCGTCGGCGACTCCGTGCTCTGCCAGATCGCCTCCCGGCTGCGCACGCACTTCCGTGCCGAGGACACGATAGGGCGACTCGGTGGCGACGAGTTCGCCATCATCTGTGAGGACCTTCCGCCCGACTCACAGGTCGCGGTGAACCGCCTGCGGGAGCTGCTGGACGCGCCGTACATGGTGGAGGACCAGATGCTGGTCGCCACCCTGAGTCTCGGTCATGTATCGCCGGAGGTGGGCGAATGCAGCGCGCACCTTCTGGACCGCGCCGACAACACGATGTACGCCGCCAAGGCCGCTCACCACGCCTAGCGGCCGCGGCCCTACGCGCCCGAGGCGACCTCCTCAGCCCGGCGGGACAGCAGTCTTCGCTCTGCGACGTTGCGGGTCGCTGCTGCCGCGGCCCGGAACGCGTCGGCTGCCTCGTCGGAACGGTGCAGTCGTGACAGCAGATCTCCGCGCACAGCCGACGGCATCGGAGAGCCGGCGAGCGCGTCGGTGGGAATGGCCTCGAGCACGGCCAGCCCGGCCTCGGGTCCGTGTGCCCGACCGTGGGCGACAGCACGGTTCACCTCGATCACGGGACCGGGTGCCACCTCAGCCAGCACGTCGTAGAGGTGGGCGATCGTGGTCCAGTCCGTGTCCGCAGCCCGAGCGGCGCTGGCATGCCGTTCCGCGATCGCGGCCTGTAGGTAGTAGCGGCCGATCGGCCGCCCACTGGCAGCGAGCTGCTCAGCCCGGGTCAGCGCCGCCTGGCCTCGCCGGATCAGCAGCAGGTCCCAGCGCCGCCGGTCCTGGGACTCCAACAGTAGGGGCTGACCCTGGGCGTCCGACCGGGCATGCAGCCGCGATGCCTGCAGCTCCAGCAGCGCCTGCAGGCTGTGTACCTCCGGCTCCCCGGGGACAAGGCGGGCGAGGATCCGCGCCAGCCGTACCCCTTCGTGGCACAGGTCGGGGCGCGTCCATTCCGCGGCGGCAGTCGCGGAGTACCCCTCGGTGAAGACGAGGTAGATCACCGCCATCACATCATCGAGGCGCTGCAGCCGCTCCGCGCCGGACGGCATGTCGAAGCCGGCACTGGACTCCGACAGGGTCCGCTTGGCGCGCGACAACCGCTGCCCCATCGACGTCTCGGTGGTCAGGAAGCCCCGGGCGACCTCCGCAGTCGTCAGCCCGCCGACCAGCCGCAGCGTCAGCGCTGCGCGTGTGTCGGGTGTCAGGGCAGGGTGACAGCAGAGAAACATCAGCCGCAGGAGGTCATCCTCGATGTGATCGACCTGCGCGTCCAGGTCGGGCACCTCCATCTCGACCAGGCCGCGCCCGAGCTCGGCCGTGCGGCGCCGCAGTGTCTCGGTGCGGCGGAAGTAGTCGACGGCACGCCGCTTCGCCGTGGTCATCAGCCAGGCCGCAGGACTACTCGGGATGCCGCGGCGCGGCCACTGCTCCAACGCGGCTACCAGCGCATCCTGCGCCAGGTCCTCGGCGACGGCCACGTCACGGGTCATGCGGGTGAGCGCGGCCACCAGAGCTGCGGACTCCCGGCGCCAGGCCGCCGTGACCGCTGCCCTGGTCGCCTCGCCAGCCCTGGCCGCCTCGTCAGCCCTGGCCGCCTCGGAGGCCATGGCGGCGCCGGCAGCGGCGCCGCCATCGGCAGAATCGGTCGGCTCGCCCACTCGTGCAGAGTAGGCCGCGCCGACCGACCCGCTCGGCGGTGGCGGCGTCAGGCGCCCGGAGACGGGTTGTCGCCCGGTCCGGAGATGCGGCGGGCCTCGACGGCGCCCACCCACTCGGGCCAGTGCTTCGCATGCAGCTCGGCCATCCGCCGCGCGTTCTCGACCGCCTCTGCGTGGTCACGGACATCGATGATCGCGAAGCCGCCCACCTCCTCCTTCGCCTCGGTGAACGGGCCGTCGGTGGAGGTCACCTCGCCGGCACGGACGCGGAACTCCGTCCGGCAGGACGTGGCGTACAGGCCGCCGACCTGCACCAGCGTCCCGTTCGCGAATCCGGCCTCCATCTCGGCACCCATCGCCTCGACCAGAGCCGCGGGTGGCTCGAGGTCGGCCTCGGACATCTTCACGAACACCATGTAGTGCATGTGCTTGCACCCTTCTGTGGGAGTTGCCTGTCATCCTCACGTCGAACGGGGCCGTCGCTCTTCGACATCGTGGTGCTCACGGCGTGGCCGTTCGCCGGGCGATGCTGGCGGCGACGAAGGCGACAGCCGCCCCGAAGAGCCCGGCCACGGCGGTCAGCCAGTAGCTCGACGACGCGCCGGCGGTGTCGACCACGAGGCCGACCAGTGCAGCGCCCGGAGCCAGGCCGGCGCCCAGCCCGGTGATGAACAAGGTGATGCCCTCAGTGATCCGGCCCGGTGGCACGATCTCCTCGATCCAGGCGAAGCTCGCGATCAGCGTGGGCGCGATCGCAAGACCGGACAGGAACAGGAACAACGCGAGCGTCACGAACCCGTCGACGAAGGGGAGCGGCAGCATCAGCGACCCCAGGGCGAGCATGCCCCAGCGGAACCGGATGGCGTTCGACGCCGTCAGGTGCACGGCGCCGGTGATCACACCGGCCACAAGGCTTCCGACGGCCCATATCGCCAGCATCAGCCCGGACAGTTCCTTGGCGCCGAACTCCTCGGACAGTGCCACGGTTGCCACCTCAGCGCCACCGAGCAACCCCCCCATGGCGAACGCACAGACGACGAGCGGCGCAAGCACACCCCATGGCATGGGGGCCCCGCCGCGCGCGTCCCGGCGCGTCGGGCCGGTGGGTGCCGGTTCCGTCCGCTTCTGGCTGACCAGCACCGCCGTCCCCGCTACCGTCGCCACGACCGCGCTCGACAGTCCGGCAAGGGGATGCACGGCTGTCGCGAGCACGGTGACGAGGACAGGGCCCAGCATGAACACCATCTCGTCGACGACCGACTCGAAGGCGAACGCTGTCAGCAGGTCCCGCTTGTTCGGCACCAGACTCGACCAGCGGGCGCGCACGGCGGATCCGATCTGCGGCATCGTCGCCCCGCCCACCGCCGCCCACAGGTGCGGCCATGGAGCGGAGCTGTCCGACTCGACCGCAGCCATCATCGCCACCAGCCCGGTCGCGGACACGGCGGCAGCGACAGGAAGCACTCGACGTTGACCGAGGGTGTCGATCAGGCGGGCCTGCGGCACGGCGAACAGCGCGTTCGCGATCAGGTACGCCGCCGCGACGATGCCGGCGGACGAGTAGGAGCCGGTGCGGGTCGACACCAGCAGCACGATGCCGAGGCTGACCATCGCGATGGGCAGGCGAGCGACCAGACCACTCGCTGAGAACATCAGCGCTCCGGGGAGAGCCAGCACCCGGCGGTAGGTCGTGAACACGAGGCAGCCTCTCCTGACACCGACGAGAGGGTCCGTCGGGCGCCCGCGTCAGCGTAATCCGCAGAGCCTGCCAAGCACTGGCGGTGTTGCCGTTCTCCTCCCCGGCGGTGGAACTGCTCATACAGTGATCGGATGAGCCGCGCCGTCATCACCGCCGTGGCCGGCCTGGTTGTCATCGCAGCGGCAGTCGGCGCTGCCACCACGCTGGGTCAGGCCAGGCAGCGTCCTGCGGCGGAGCTGTACGGGCACTGGTCGATGACCACGCAGGGCGCCACGGTTCCCAGCCTGATCGGGACCGAGGACCTCACACTGCACGGCCTCTGGCGATCGGTGGATGGCGTGGCCGGTGATGCGGTCGAGTTCTACGACAAGTCCACGGCGTTCGGCATCGCCCACGGAAGCGAGAGCGACAACGCCGGCACGGAGGACTTCGCCATGGGCGTGACGTTCACCAGCGAACCCCCCGAGGCAGGTGTGGGTTTCAGCGGCAACATCATGCAGAAGGGGCGGGCGAACGAGCAGGGTCAGGTGAAGCTGTCGGCCCTGCCGACCCCGCTGGGTGGCGCCACGTTCTGTCGGGTGAAGGGAACCAACGGGTACCAGCTGCTGAAGTCGAAGGTGATCATCGACGACGGGGACTATCACACCGCGGTCTGCTGGCGGGAGGACGTCACCATCGGGCTGACGGTTGACGGTGAGACCCTCACCATGGACTTCGACCCAGGGTCGATCACGACGGACGAACCCGTGCGCATCGGGAACCAGGCCGCCGAAGGGAACTGGGCCGATCAGCACTTCGGCAGCAACGACTGCTCGGTCTGGGTCATCGGCGCCGGCGCTCGGGAGCTGGCACTGTCCTCGACGCCCTGCTAGTCGTTCCAGGAGTCACCTGCCCGACCCGGCCGGCACGGTACCGATGACTTCCCGCCATCACGAGGGTCCCTAGGGGCACAGAGGTGGTTCCCACGGAAGGCCCAGCACATGCGCAAACTCGTAGTGATCGAGTTCATGTCCCTCGACGGCGTCGTACAGGCTCCCGGCGATCCGCAAGAGGACACCGAAGCGGGTTTCGTGCACGGGGGTTGGCAGCGGCCGTACTTCGACGACGTGTTCATGCGGGAGGCCGCGGGCGGGATGGCGGCTACCGACGCGCAGCTGTTCGGTCGGAAGACCTACGACAAGATGGCGTCGTTCTGGCCGACCGCTGGCGACGAGGACCCGTTCGCCAGGCACCTGAACTCTGTGGACAAGTACGTCGCCTCGCGCAGCATGACCCAGGCGACCTGGCAGAACACCACCGTTCTGAATGGCGACGTGGCTGCTCAGGTCAGCGAGCTCAAGGCGCAGGAGGGCGGCACCATCTCGGTTCTGGGCAGCGTCGCTCTCGCCCAGACGCTCATGCACCACGACCTGGTGGATGAGTACGTACTGGCCATCCACCCGGTCGTGCTGGGGAGCGGCAAGAAGCTGTTCCGGAGCAGTGCTCAGCTCCGGAGACTGCAGCTGCTCGATGTCACGCCGACGACGACCGGGGTGCTGCTCACCACGTACCGCCCGACTCGCTGACTGCGGCCCGCTCTGCACGTCCCGTCGACCGGCACAATCACGCTCATGACGGCAGCTCATGGCGGCATCCCCCCTGCATTCTCCGTGGAGCCTGCCAACCAGGCGACCTGGGAGGACCTGCAGGCGGTTCTCGGCACGCGCGGAACTGCGTGCAGGTGCCAGTGTCAGCGGTACAAGCTGCGGCCTCGGGAGTCCTTCGCGTCGTTCCCCGTCGAGGAACGCGCGCGGCGGCTGCGGGAGCAGGCCCACTGCGGAGAGCCCCGTTCCCGTACGACCAGCGGGCTCGTCGCCTTTCTGGACCGCGAGCCTGTCGGCTGGTGCGCGGTCGAGCCGCGTACCGCGTATATCGGCCTGGTGCGAAACAGCCGCGTCCCGTGGGTCGATCGCGCGGAGGACAAGGCCGATGACAAGGTTTGGGCGGTGACCTGCCTGTTCGCCCGTGCGGGCTTCCGGAAGCACGGTGTCGGCCGGGCGCTCGTGCATGCCGCAGTGGGCTTCGCTCGCGAGCGCGGCGCCCGCGCCGTCGAGGGCTACCCGATGACCACGACGACGACCGCACTCCTCGAGGAGCTCCACGTCGGCACCATCGCCATGTTCGCCGAAGCCGGTTTTCTCGAGGTCAGTCGTCCGACGCTGCGCCGTGCGGTCATGCGGGTGGACTTCTGAGGCAGCCAGCCCTACGGCCGCGTCGCCATCATGGCCGCCAATGGCTCCCCCATCGCGATCCGCCGCGGCCGGCCCGGCGCCAGCCCGGCGGCACGCAGCTGGCCGGACAGGTCGGCGAGGGTGGGAAGCTCCATGTCGCCCGTCTGAGCACGTAGCAGTAGGTCGAAGTGGCGGCTGAACATCGCATCGGTGAGCGCCGTGGTCACCACCACGACGGTGCCGCCACGTTGCACGCGCTCGGCTACCGCCCGTAGCAGTGGAACCCGCTCGCCGACGGGCAGGTAGTAGATCATATTCGCGAGCAGGACGAGATCGAAGCTGTCGGTCATCGAGCCGAGCGTCTGCCGGACGTCGCCCTCGACGATGCCGGCTCGGTGTGCCAGACCCTCGTCGGAGACCCGTGTCCGCGCCAGGGCAGCGGCTGCGGAGTCGCTCTCGATCCCCGTCCCCGACGCGTCCGGCGCCATCCGGAGCATGTGCACGAGGTGGGAACCCGCTCCACAGCCGATGTCCAGGACTGCTCGAGGCTGCACCGTCTGGAGCTGATGCGTGAGGAAGTCGGTGACGAAGGGGTCCATCGCCCGCGAGAGCCGGGCGATCAGCTGCCCGTTCTCGGCGACGTCATGGCGGCCGTCACCGCCGCTGAGCTGTTTCTCCACCTCGCGGTAGAGGCCGGTGTGGTAGCCGTCGAAGGCCTCGTACATCGCTCTCACCACATCGTCGGCCAGCACCGAGCGGCCGCGACGGGTGAGCTGCCACTGCCCACGTGAGGTGCGGGCCAGACCCAGCTGCGCCAGCGTCTGCAGGAACGACTCCAGCAGACTCTCGTCGGACCAGCCGCGACGGGTGGCCAGCGCACTGGTCGTGGCGGGCCCTTGGCCGAGCAGGTCGAGTAGGCCCGTCCGGAGCCCGGCAGCAGCGGCTGCCACCCGGACGGCGGCCTGTCCGTCTCGGGCCGCCGCGAGCCGGGAACGTACGTCCCCATCGCGGGCCAGGCGCAGTGCCGCAGCTATTCGCACGACGCCACGCTAGTGGGCTCGGCGTCCTGGCAGAACGGCCGGCCGATCTCCGCACGGCAGAGGTCACCGCCCGTCGTTGCCGCCCCTCGACGTCACGCTCTCACGCCACGCGCCCGGCACGCAGGTGGGACGACCTCCGGTCATCGCGTCCGGACGGCCGGCCCACCTTGCATCGCGAGCGACAGTCAGGTCTTGGGCGTGAAGGCGATCGAGTCGTGAACCTGGCCGGCGAACCGCCTGCCGTCCGAGCCGAACCACACCCCGCCCGGCGTGGGATAGATGAACTTCGTCCCCACACCGCGGGTCTTGGTCGGGTTCCAGGCGAGCGCCTTGCCGCTGACCGGGTTGATGGCTCCGATCCCCTTTCGGGGAACCGCACCCGGGCCGGCGCTGTTCCTTCCCTCCGGGTTGTCGAGCCAACGTTGGTGGCCGCCGACGTAGACGGCCGACCCGACGGCGGCGACGGAGTGCAGGGTGTCCCCCCCGGTGTAGTTGATCCAGGTCGGCCGGAACGGCTCCGCGATTCCCGTCTCGAAGCGAGTCGTCGCGTCACAGATGTCCCTGCCCACGCCGAGCACCGTCTGGGGCATTCCGCCGGTGGCGACGAAGACGAAGTACGAGCCGTCGGGGCTGAAGTCGACGTCGCGCAGATAGGCGCCGAGGCTGGTGGCCCTGCAGACGTTCTTCAGGGGCCGGTAGCTCCACGCGGCAAGGCTCGCCGAGTCAGTGCCTAGGTCGGCCATGAAGGCACGTGGGCGGCTGACCGTCCCCACTGTGGCGAAGTTGCCGATCGCGACGAGACGGCGGCCGTCGGGGCTGATCGCGATGCGGTAGACCGCGGTCGGCCCCGCGCCGTTGGTCTTGACCGTGCCCGCGATGTCGAGGCGTAGGTAGCCGGTGTCCCGGCCTGTGGCCGGGTCCAGCGCCACGAGCCGCTTCTTGAAGGATCCAGCGACGATCAGGCGTCCGCCGGTGTAGTCAAGGTCTGTCACCGGTGCTGTCACGCGCTCGGCACTCCAAGCCGTGTCGATGGCCGGTGTGCCGGAGTCCACTTGGTAGCGGACGAGGTGCCCGGCCACGCCGTCCGCTGTCGTGAACGAGCCGCCCACGTACAGGTACGGCGCGACGTACAACGTGCGGAACACCTCACCGTCGACCTGCGGCGCCCACGACGTCGGATTTCCCGTGGGAATATCGAACGAGAACAGGTTGTGTCGTGTGCTCGTCGTGTTTCGCGCCGGGTCCTGGATGCTGTGGAACTGACCACCGGCGTACATGACGGAGCCCACTTTCGACAACGTATGCACGGCGGCGTTTGCCACCACGCCGTCATCCACGGCGTGCGGGGTCTTCGTGGACGGAACCTCGGATGTCACCGATGGCTGGTTGATGGACGCGGTGGCCGGCACCGTGAGCCCTAGTACGCCGACGCCGGCGGCAGTCACCACTGCCAGCACCGTGCGAGCGCGGATACGTCGTGCCACTCTGATCATCTCCCCGTTGGTTGTCCCGGTGATCAGCGTTCAGCACGACAGCTCCGGATGACGTCGATATCACCCTTTTCGCATGGTTCGCTCACGGAGCGTGGCTCGTCCGGTTCGGTGCCGCCCGGGTCGAGTTCTCGGAACGCTCGATCTCGGCGGCGACATCCGCAGCCACCATGTCGACTCCGAGTGGACCGGCCGTCGTTGCCAACTGGAGGTGGAGGTCGGTGTTCTGGTCGAGCGTGATCCGGCCACGTTCGAGCTGGAAGTCGAGCACATGCCCACCGAGGGTTCTGGAGTCATCCAGGAAGTGCAGGTGATATCCCGCGACGGTCTTCCCCTGTGCGTACTGCGGCGAGCGGAAGCCGACGACGGTGCCCCGGACGTCCTGCACCGTGCGCTCCACCTGGGACTTCGTGGTCTCCACCAGTCGCGGATAGGGCCTGGTCTGGCGAACAGCCGTCCGCGTGGTCACCGCGCCGAAGAGGCCGTCGATGCGGATCGCGTAGAACGTGTCGGAGGACGGAATGGTCGCATCCACCAGCGCGAACAGGTCACTACGGCTGCACGGGCTCTCGATGTCGATCTCGGCGTCGGCGCGGAAGAAGCACACGGCCGCAAACGGCGTCAGGTCAGTGGGGTCGACATCGCCCACGCTTCCGTCGGAGTGCAGGTGGTAGAAGTGGCCGTCGAGGGCCGCCATCTCCCCGTCGAGCGCGTTGAAGGTGCCGACCCCGAAGTCGCCGTGGCACATGACCTCCGCGTACGGAGTGTCCCCGTCGAAGGAGCCGGCCAGCAGGGCTCGCACCGTCGACACCTGGAAGATGTCCCCGCTACGGGGGTCGGACCTCGTCGCGTGCGGGGCATGATGCGCCGCTAGCGAGACAGCCAGCTCCCAGCAGGTCTGCACGCCGGCGCTGGTGCCGGTGCTGTCCCTGGTCGTGTCCCTGGTGGTGTCCCTGGTGGTGTCGCTGGGGCCGGTGCTGCGGGTCATGTCAGCGATGATCCCGCCCCGGCGTCCAGGCCGGCCGGACACGCCGCGCGCAGGCTGCCGAACCAGCCGATCGGACTACGTCTTGCGGCACCTACTGTGTGGTCATGCGGGTGCCCCACACCGGCTGGGCCCTCGATGGCTGACGCCGACGACGTGCGCCGGGTCGCGCTCGCCCTGCCGTCCGTCACGGAGATCGACAGCGCCGGCTTCGACTTCAGGGTCGGCGACCGAGGCTTCGTCTGGTCCTACCCGGAGCGTAGGTCGGGCGGCCCGCGGGTCATCCGCACCGACATCGCCGTGCTCTTCGTCGGCGACGAGGCCGAGAAGCAGGCCCTGCTCCTCGGAGAGCCGGACCTGTTCTTCACCACGCCCGCCTATGACGGCCTGCCGCTGGTGCTACTGCGGCTGGCGCCGGTGGACACCGGTCGCCTGGAGGAGCTGGTGGTCGACGCCTGGCGCATGCGTGCGCCCAGCAGCATCGCCGAGGTCGTCGACGGCCATGAGCCGCGCACCCTCCCCGGCTTCGATGTCCGTCCCGGCTAATGACGAGGTCGGTGCAGCCGACCACCCACCGTGCTGACCGTCAGTTGCCGGCAGCCTGGAACTTCGCGACGAGGTCGGCAGGGATACGTCCACGCGACGACACCGGCTCATTGTTGGCTGCCGCCCAGGCCCGAACCGCCTTCGGGTCGGGGCCTGTCCCGGAGGACTCCGCGGCACGCGCGGACCGGCCGGTGCGTCCGCGTGCGGTGCCTGCCGCCCTGCGGCCCTGGGCGACATAGGGAGCGAGCATCTCGCGAAAGGCGATCGCGTTGGCCTCGGAGAGGTCGATCTCATACGTCGTGCCGTCGAGCGCGAACCGGACGGTCTCGTCGGCTTCGAACTCCGGCTCGAGGTCGTCGGTGAGTAGCACGATTTCTTTGCGAGCCATTACTTGCTCCAGTGTGGTCTTCGTAGGGGACTGCATAAACGATACACATGCGCAGAACAGGTTCTCAAAGGCAGGGTCGAATGGAGGCTCGGCCCGGCGCTTGGTCGAGGCCCGTCCGCAGCGTCCCTGAGGGGAGTACGTCATTCGCTGATTCTCCACCAGGCCTGGGTTCTCAGGCCAGCGGGCAGCGATGGGGGAAGCATCGCCGTCCCACCCGAGAAGTGCCGGTGAGGCGCTGCAAGCCTCGATGCCCGGGACTAGCGCGATGCGATTGTCACCGAAACTCCACTATTCCGTTGTCCGCAATAGTCCGGTGGCGGTCCCGCCCCGTGCCGGCAGGCATTGACAGACACTCACCGCGTGGGTTCAGTAGCCGTCGGTGCTCTCGGCGGGCAGCTCGTTCCGACCGACCACGGCGGCGAGCGGATCCGCGGCCGGAAGCAGCGGGCCGGCGCTCTCCAGCCGGGCAAGCACACTGGCCCGGAGCCGCTCGATATGGGCGTGAACGGTCTGTGACAGTAGCGCCTCATCGGCGGCGAGCATGGCGTCCGCAAGCCTGACATGGTCTTGCGAGCAGGTGCGCAGCCGGCCGTCGAAGTGCGGAGTCTGTAGCCAGAACCGCTGGACCCGACGACGCGTCTGCTCGAGGAACTGTGCGACGAAGCGGTTCTGGGCCGCTTCCATCACGATGGCGTGGTAGCGCTTATCGGCGTGCCGCCAGGCCTCGGCGTCTCCGGAGTCGGCACTGGCAACCAGGCTGGAGGCCAGCTCGAGAAGACCCTCCAGCTCGGTCCGGGGCAAGGCCTCGGCTGCGCGCTTGTACACGTAGGTGTCGAGAAGGCTCAACACGTCACAGGCCTCGTGCACCTCGGCGGCCGTGATCGTGGCCACGGCGAATCCGGATTCCGGCATGCGCTGGACCAGGCCGTCGCGCTCGAGACGCAGCAGTGCCTCGCGGACGGGCGTGCGGCTGACCCCCATGCGGGCCGCCAGCTTGTTCTGCGAGAGCGGTGTGCCCGCGCCGAGCCGGGCCTCCACGATGGCGGACAGCAGGGCCGCGTACACCTCGTCCACCATCGAGGACGACGTGCCGTCACCCCGGACACCGTCGAGCATCACATGACCCTGTCCACGAACTCCCGGTCGTGCACGGCCACGGGCACGTCCATGAGCTCGAGCAGGGCACGCGCGACGTGTTCGGAGTAACGGCGGAACGCCTCCTCACCCTTCTCCTTCGTCGCGCGCATGGGGTTGCCGATCGTGCCGCTGTCGATGAACTCGTGGTGGTCCATCGGGAAGCTGAAGTACTGGTAGCCCTCGAACTCGACGTCCGGGGCTCCGTCCGTCTTGCGGAACGACTCGGGAAGGAAGCCGGGAACGCTGGCCCGCGTGTCCGACGCCCGGTCCATGCGGACCAGCTCGGGGTTCCACGCCATGTCCTGCGAGGTCTCGAGCTCAGAGGCGTGCCAACCAGGCGTCTCCTCGGGAGGGTTCTCCATGAGCCCGTCGAGAATGCCGACGTAGCGCTCCATGTAGGGCTTGACGAAGCCGATCATCGCCCCGGTCTCGTACCTCAGCCGACGCAGCACCGGGTCGACCACCTTGGTGTTCGACCCGTGCCCGTTGACGAAGATGATGCGGTTGAAGCCGTGATGGATCAGGCTGCGGGCCACGTCGTACATGAGGTTGAGCAGCGTGCTGGAGCGCAGCGTGATGGTGCCCCGCCCCTCACCGGGCTCGTGCATGTGCTGTGGGGAGTACCCCGCCCACAGCGGGGGCGTGTGAAGGACCCCGATGTGCTCCGAGACACGCGCGCTCACCTCGACGGCCGTAATGGTGTCCGTGTACAGCGGCAGGTGGGGGCCGTGCTGCTCGGTGCTGGCCATGGGAACGAGCACTGTGTCCTTGGCCGCGAGGTACTCCCGGATGTCGACGTACGAGAGGTCGGCCAGGGCCCACGAGCGGAACTTGTTCCGGAACTGCTCGTCGTCACTGGTCAGCCGGGGGACGTCGCGGGGGATGGTGGACGTCATGGGTGAGCCTCCTGGATCAGGTCGAGGAACAGTCGGGCCACCAAGCGACCGAACTCAGGATCGTTCACGTGGTGGTCGTGCGTACTGATGGGAATGTCCGGTCGGAGCTCACGGCGGAGCAGGTCGCGGAAGCCGCTGTCTGCATCGGGATCCCAGAACGGCCCGCCGGGCACGTTCGGTATGGACAGGCCGCCGGTGGGGATCGCGACCTGCACCGGTCCCTGCGCCGAGCTGAGCCGTTCGGCGAACACGTGCGCGACGGTGAGCATCTCCTCGGGTGACGTGCGGATCAGCCGGAACTCGGGGTTGTGGTCGTAGCTTGGCCGCTCGGCCAGCGCCGGGGGGATCCTCGACGGTTCGAAGACCGCGAAGTCGATGCAGCCGGGGACCACCACCTGCGGCAGCCCGAGCCGGCCGACGGCCCGCAGCCGATCCGGCCCGCCGTCGTGGATGCCGCCGACCAACGGGTCGGTGACCTCGTTCGTCGTGAAGTCGATGACGCCCTGGAAGTACCCTTCCGCCGCCAGCTCCTCCATCGCCGGCCCGCCGACGCCGTTGGAGTGGAACACCATCGTGGTGAAGCCGGCGGTCGTGAGCTCGTCGCGCAACGCCATGACGGCGCGCGTGGTGTTTCCGAGCATCGTCACCGCGACGGTGTGATCCGCCTTCCCGCTCCCGCTCCCGCTGTCGTGATCGCTGCTCGCACCGCGCTCGACCATGCCGGCCACGGCGGCCGTCACGTTGTCGAAGACGGCTCGCGCGACCTGGTTGAGGCCGAGGATGTCGACCACGGAGTGGACGACCATCATGTCGCGGGTGCCGACGAGCGGTCCGAACTCGTGACGCCCCGAGGCGATCGGGGACACCACGACCTTGGGCACGCCGATGGGCAGCCGCATCATGGCGCTGGCGGTCATCACGGCGCCCTCCGCGCCACCGATCCCGATCGCGCCGGAGATCCTCCCCTGGGCGTACAAGTGCTCGACGAAGTCGGCCAGCATGGTTCGCATCGCCGCGACGGCACTGCCGCGGGTTCCGGACTTCCGCAGCTGGTCGATCGACGAGCCGGCGTGCCGGGCCACCTCGTCACTGGACACGCCGGGGACGATGTCGAGCGGTCCCTCGAGGATCCCGCAGTCGATGACCAGAGCGTTCAGTCCGTGGTCGATCAGCCGGTCCCGGAGGTAGGCCGCTTCAGGGCCCTTGGTGTCCAGCGTGGCCAGCACCGCGATAGTCGCTTGCATGATGGTGGCGGAGGCGCAGAGCCGGTGGTGACGGACCGTGCGCCTCCCCTCCGTCCTCCTAGATCAGCGGCAGCAGGTGGTCGGCGTTCTTCTCCACCAGCCAGTCGTAGAACTCCTCGCTCAACGTGGTGGAGCCGTGGTCCTCGATGAACTTCATCTGGTCGGCGCTGATGTCGACCGGCTTGGTCTCCAGCGCATTGGGGTAGGGGTTGGCCGGCGTCCGGTCGACCGGTGCGACGAACTCCGCCGTGAGCGCGCCGTCGTAGCCGACCGACTTGAGGGTCTCGACGACCCGCTTCCAGTCGTAGTGGCCCATCCCGGCCGGCATCCGGTTGTTGTCGGCAACGTGGAAGTCGGTCAGGCGGGGCCCGCAGTCGACGATGGTCTGGTAGAGGTCGTCCTCTTCGATGTTCATGTGGAAGGCGTCGAGGCACACCCCGCAGTCCTCACCGACGGCCTCGGCCAGCGCCATCGCCTGCGCCCCGCGGTTGATGAAGTAGGTCTCGAAGCGGTTGAGCGGCTCGATGGCCAGCTTCACGCCGAGCGGCTGGGAGTGCGCGTAGATCTCCTTGAGGCTGGCGACCGCCCACTCCCACTCCTGCTCGGGCTTGCCGTCAGGCGTGATCTGCCCGACGCTCGCCGGCACGATCGTCATCTCCGTGCCGTTGAGCGCGGCGACCAGGTCGATGCAGTCCTTGGTGTACTGCACGGATGCCGCGCGCTTGTTCTCGTCACCGGCCACCAGGCTGCGAGTCTCGAACATCAGCGTCACCGAGCCCCAGCAGCGCAGCTTGTACTTGTCGAGCAGCGGTCGCACCTCGTCGGGCTTGTACTGCTCCGGTTCCCCGCTGATCTCGATGCTCTCGTACCCGTACTTGGCCAGCCTGGCGAGGGTGACCTCCAGCGGCTCCGCGCGCATCCAGTTGTGCATCGACAGGTGCATGTGTGCTCCTCAGGCTCGTGTGCGGTTTACCGACCAGACCGGGGGGCCCCGAACCCCAGCTTGCCCGGATTCATGATCCCGTCGGGATCCCAGGCGTTCTTCACGGCGAGCATGACGTCGAACGCCGCTCCGTACTGCGGACGCATGAACCGGCCCAGCTTGAGTCCGACACCGTGGTGCTCGTTGATGACCCCGCCGTTCGCCAGTGAGGTCTCCACCGCCGCATTCCACAGGCGGTCGTGCAGCGCCAGGGCCTCGTCGGGGTCGTCGGGGGCGTTGTCGACGTAGAACCGGTCGTAGATCATCCCGCCCCACGGGAACCAGTGCGAGAAGTGCGCCGTGTACTGCGCCCCGTACTCGGCGAATCCCGCTTCGATCGTGCGCTTCTTGGCTTCGTAGAGGCCCGGCAGTGCCGAGAACCGGGCACAGGTGTCCGTGGTGCCGAACACCAGCGGTGGGGCCGGGGCGTTGTGCTTGGCGAAGGGCTCGTACTTGCCGTCCCACCACGTGCGCGCGGGGCCGTCTCCGAGGTCCCTGCCGTCGCTGACGGCGCAGACCTCGCGGATGCGGTCCTCCTCGATCGCCATCGACGACTCGTGACCATCGAGAACGAGAATCAACAGGACCCCGGCGGTGTCGAGGTCGAGCATCGACGTCAGCCGCGCGCTGTCGGCCTCGTCGTACAGCCGCATCGCGGCCGGCACGATCCGGCGCGTCATGATCAGGCGTGCCGTCTCCAGGCCGGCGGCGACCGTGCCGAACTGGAAGGACAGGAAGCGTCGCCCGGCCGGCAGCGGGTCCAGGCGCATGGTGGCCTCGGTGATGATGCCGAGCGTGCCCTCGGACCCGATGAGCGTCTGCATCAGGTCGGGGCCGGACGCGTGGTTGGGCACAGGCAGCGTCGAGATCCGACGTCCGGGTGGAACGACCGCCTCCACCTGGAGGGCCAGCTGCTCGGCCTTGCCGTACTTGGTCGACACCACACCGGAGCCACGAGCGGCGAGTGAACCACCGATGGTGGCGCCGAAGAAGTGCGAGCCCGGGTAGTGGGGCATGGTCAGGCCACGGTCGTTCAGCTCCTTCTCCAGTACCGAGCCGTCCACACCGGCCTGCACCGTCACCGTGAGGCTGCGTTCGTCGATCTCGACGATGCGGTCCATGCGGGTGAGGTCGACCGCAATGCCGCCGTACAGCGCGAAGGTGCCTCCCTGGGTCCCGGAGCCGCCTCCCCGGGGCACCACCGGCAGGCGGTACTCGGAGGCTATGCGGACGATCCCCTCGACGTGCTCGGTGCTGCTCGGCCGGGCGACGACGTCGGCCACCGGCAGCGGGAGGTCGCGGTAGCGGAGGAACTGCGACATCCAGGACCAGTCGGCCGACTGCTCGGCCAGTGCGGCGGCGTCGCTGCTCACGTTGTCGGCGCCGACCACGGCGCCCAGGTCGCGGGCGAGCTGGCCCATGACGAAGGGCCGGGTCACGCCCGCGCCGGTCCCTGGTGCGGCACCCGCCGAGAGTGGAGTCACGCCACGCTGCCTCTCTCGGGTCGGTCCCCGCAAGGTGCTGGACACAGCACGCGACGCGCCGTCCGCTGGTCTGTATCCAGGGCCGTATGCACTGCGGAGGCTATGGCGTGCCATTGTGAATGTCAATGTGGATACACCTATGAATCCGGCTGCGGATTCGCTACCTTGTGGCCCACGTCACTCGCCCACCGCACTCGTCCAGGCGAGTTTCATCGCCCACCCCTGAGGTCAGAAGGAGAGCAGGCGTTGGTCGACACCCCGGTGCGTACGTCCACCCGTGACGTCGCGCGTCGGCTGCCGGCGCTGACCGTCTGGCTGGTGCTGGCCTTTGTCGCCGTCTGGGTGCTCTTCCTGGCGGAGGGCACATCGGCGGGACCCGCCGTGGATGATCCCGGCAGATTCGTGGTCACGCTGCTGGACGCGCTGACCTTCGCGGGTCTGCTGTTCGTCGTGGCCTCGGGGTTCACCCTGATCTTCGGGCTGATGCGCACCGTCAACATGGCGCACGGCTCCCTGTTCCTGTTGGCGGGCTTCACCGCGATAGCTATCCAGCAGTCGATGGTCGGCAAGACCACCAACATCGCGCCCGAGGACGTCTCGATCTGGTCCTGGATCGGGCCACTGCTCCTGGCGGCGGCGCTCGTGGCGGTGCTCGGCGTCGTCATGCACCAGGTGTTCCTGCGCTGGAACCAGGGGCAGGAGCTGCGGCAGGCGCTGATCACGATCGCCATCTCGGTGATCCTTGCCGACCAGATGCTGCGTCAGTTCGGCGGCCTGGCCAAGACCATGGTGTGGCCCGGTGCCGTCTCGCACTTCGTCGAGCTGTTCGGCGAGCGCTACGCCACCAGCCGGCTGTTCATGCTCGCGGTCGCCCTGGTGGTGGGCGTGGCTTTGTGGCTGTGGCTGACCAGAACCCGGATGGGCATGGTCATCCGTGCAGGTGTCGACGACGAGGGAATGGTGCGGGCGCTCGGCATCAACGCGACGCTCGTCTTCGCCGTGACCTTCTTCGTGGGCGCATTCCTGGCCGGGGTGGGCGGCGTCATGGGTGCCTCGTTCGCTGGCGCCGCCACGGGTTCGGACGGCACCTGGCTGCTGAACTCGCTGGTGGTGGTCATCATCGGAGGGCTGGGATCAATCAAGGGTGCCGTGGCCGGTTCCCTCCTCTACGGCACGGTGGTGGCCTTCTCGCCGGCGTACCTTCCCTCGCAGTACACCTTCTACTCCGTCATCTTCTCGTTCGCCCTGCTGGCGCTGGTGCTTGCGGTCCGTCCCTACGGCCTGTTCGGGCGGCCGGCATGATCTCGCGCAGGTCACTCACCCGCACGAACGCGGTGGTGGCGGCGGTGGTGGTGCTGCTGCTGGTGCTGCCGGCGTTCGGCTCGGACTTCTTCGTCCGTTTCATCATGACCCAGACGCTGATCCTCGGGCTGATGGCCGCCACCATCGTGTTCCTCACCGCGTACGGCGGGATGATCTCGCTGGCCCAGCTGCTGCTCGCAGGTGTGGCCGGGTTCATGTTCGGTAACGCTGCACTCTCGGAAGGGGCGCGAGGCCTCAATCTCGGCCTGTCACCCTGGGTGGCCGTCGTCTTCGCCCTCGCCGTCACCACGGTCGTCGCCTTCCTGCTGGGAGCACTGGCGAGCCGGACGACCGGCATCTACTTCCTGATGCTCACGCTGGTCTACGGCGTCATCGGCTACACGGTCTTCGCCCAGGTCGTCACGATCTCCGGTCCGAGCGGCATTACGAGCATCGTGGCTCCCGAGCCGTTCACCGAACCGGTGAACCTGTACTACGCCGCCCTCGTACTGTCAGTGCTGGCCTACATCGCGTTCCGGGCCATCGGCCGCACCAATTTCGGGCTGGCCATGCAGGGGGTGCGTGACGACCCCATTCGGATGAGCTCGCTGGGCTTCAACGTCGCCCTGCACCGGACACTGGCCTTCACCCTGGGTGGACTGGTCGCGGGGGTCGCCGGGCTGCTCAACGTCTGGTGGCGCAAGCAGATCGACCCGGCATCGATCAACATCGGTCCCACGCTGGCGATCCTGATCATCGCCGTCATCGGCGGGATCTCGTACTTCGAGGGTGCGTGGCTCGGCGCGCTCGTCTACGTCCTGCTCAACACCTACACCAAGTCGATTCCGCTGATCGACCAGATCGGGCTGACGCCCGACCGGTTCAACACCGTCATCGGCCTGATGGTGCTGCTGATCATGGTGCTGTCGCCCGAGGGACTGGCTGGGATACTCGAGCGCCTCAGTCGGGGCAGAGGGCTCGGAAAGCCCACCCAGCACTCGGTCGAGCCACCGACGACGTCCACGAGCCCGGTTCGAACGGGCCCGGGAGGACTGCAGTGAGAGAGAACGGTCCGGTCGCCACGGGGCGGCACGACGAAGCGCGGAGCGACCGTCGCCCCGCCAGCAAGGCGAAAGGAACACACCGCATGAGAAGTCGATCGCGAAAGTCGAGGTGGGTGCTCCCTGCCACCGCCGTGTCGGTCATCGCCCTGGTGGCCGCCGGGTGCGGCGGCTCGGACGACGAATCGTCGGACTCGAGTGGAGGCTCGGGCGGCGGGGGTGGAGACGGCGCGCCAGGTGCCACCGAGGAGAGTGGTGTCAAGCTCGGCGTCCTGGGTGAGTGCGAGGGACCCTTCGGCGGCTTCCACGAGGACACCGTTGCCGGTGTGGCCCTCGCCCTGTCGAACCTGGCCGGCGCGAAGGTGGAGTCCAAGACCAGCGCGCTCGACGGCTGGACGGGGGCGACCGTCAACGGGACTCCCATCGAGCTCGTCGGCATCGGCTGCGGCGACGACACCGCCGACACCATCTCGGAAGAGATCCGTCAGCTGGTCGAGCAGGAGGGGGCCAACATCGTGATCGGTCCGCTCTCGGGGGACGAGGGGATCGCCGTCGCGGAGTACGCGAAGGCGAACCCCGAGCTGACCGTGCTGTCCGGCATCGCCGGCTCCCAGGAGCCGACCCTGCAGGTGCAGGCACCGAACTTCTTCCGGTTCCACGGCGACGGTGCCATCTGGAATGCCGGGATGGGCGACATCCTGCACAACGAGGAGGGCTGGGACACGGTCGCGGTCATCGCCGACGACTACAGCTTCGGCCACACCTCCGCTGCCGGGTTCATCGCCGACTTCTGCGGTGTCGGCGGAGACGTCACCACCCGGGTCTTCCCGCCGTTGGGGACGACCGACTACTCGTCGTACATCCAGCAGCTGCCCAACCCCGACGAGGTGGACGGCTACTTCTGGGCCGTCGGCGGCACCGGGACGCAGGCGGCGCTGGAGGCGTTCGTCAACGCCAAGGGTGACCTGACCGGTGACCAGCACGCCGGCAACCTGTTCTTCAACCCCGACCTGGCACAGGCGCTCGGCACCGACATCGCCGGGGCCTACGTCGGCGGCTTCGCGGTGCTTCCAGGCGACGTCCAGACTCCGGAGATCCAGCAGTACCTCGCCAGCGCGGACAAGACCTGGAACACCCTGGCCAGCGGCATCACCGGTGGTGAGCCCGGCCCGCCCTCGGCGGCCGCCGGCTTCGGGTTCATGTACGGCTACTACTCGGCCGGCGTGGCGCTGGTCGAGGCGCTGGAGGAGACGGGCGGGGACCCGTCCCCCGACGCGCTGCAGCCGGCGCTCGCCGAGCTGGAGCTGGACCTGCCGTACGGCCCGATCAGCCTCGACGAGAACCGCAGCGGCATCGTGGACGTCGGGCTGTCGCAGCTGGTCGAGAAGGACGGCGAGATCGTGCAGGAGGCGGTGGCGATCATCCCCGAGGTGGACCAGACGTTCGGTGGCACCTTCAGCACCGACACGCCGCCACCCAGTCGCGACTTCCCGCCCTGCGAGGAAGCGGACCTGCCGTGGGTCGGAAACGCCATCCCCGTGGTCGACGGTAAGCCGCAGGAGTAGTCGCTCCGACGGGATGCACTGACCACACCGAACGAGGAGGGCCATGGCACCGGACGCCACCGCGGCGGGCGGCATCGACGGCGGCGACACGAGCAGCGTCGTCCAGCTGAGCTCGGTCACGATGGCGTTCGGTGGCCTGCTGGCCCTGGGAGGCGTCGACCTCGACGTCGCCCAGGGCCAGCGCCTGGCCATCCTCGGTCCGAACGGGGCCGGCAAGACGACGTTGTTCAACGTGGTGGCCGGTGATCTCGTACCGACCCAGGGCTCGGTGGTCATCAAGGGCGTGGACTGCACTCGGCTGCCCTCCCGGCACCGGCCCCGCCTCGGCGTGGCCCGCACGTACCAGAAGGCGCGGTCGTTCCCGGGGCTCACGGTCGCGGACAACCTCTACCTCGCCCTGGTCGGCAGGCGAGGACGGCACATGTCCCTGCTGTGGCCGGGCCGGGTGGGTCGCGACCTTCGCGATCGTGCGCGGGCGGCGGCGTCCGCGGTCTGGCTGGAGGACCGGATCGGCATGCGGGTCAGCGACCTGTCGCACGGCCAGAAGCGGCAGCTGGAGATCGGGATGGCCCTGGCCACCGATCCCGACGTGCTGCTGCTCGACGAGCCGGCCTCAGGCCTCTCGCGCGGCGAGCGCGAACGGCTCACCGAGCTGCTCGAGCAGCTTCCCGCGCACACCACGCTGCTGCTGATCGAACACGACATGGACGTCGCGTTCCAGGTGGGGCGTCGGGTCGTCGTGATGGCAGACGGTCTTGTCGTCGCATCCGGCTCACCCGAGGAGGTCCAGGCCAACTCCCTCGTCCACGAGATCTATCTGGGCAGCGAGGCCCACACATGAGCGAACCCCTGCTGGAGGTCCGGGGTCTGTGCTCCGGCTACGGCGACTCGCGGGTGCTGGACGGGATCAGCTTCAGCATGGGCGTCGAGGCGGTCGGCATCATCGGCCGCAACGGCATGGGCAAGACCACCTTGTGCGACACGCTGATGGGGCTCGTCCCCACCACCAGTGGTGAGGTGCTCCTGCACGGGGAGCACATCGAAGGTCGCGCCCCTGAGAAGGTCGCACGGCGCGGCATCTCCTACGTCCCCCAGGGCCGCCGCCTGTTCGCATCGCTGACGGTCGACGAGCACCTGGCCATGCTGGCCAAGGGAACGCGCGGCAAGCGCTGGACGCCCGAGGCGGTGTACGAGCTGTTCCCCCGCCTGGCGCAGCGCAGGAGCAGCGGCGGAACGGATCTGTCCGGCGGCGAGCAGCAGATGCTTGCGGTCGGCAGAGCACTGCTGCTGAACGGTTCCCTCGTGCTCATGGACGAACCGTCGGAGGGGTTGGCGCCGACCATCGTCGACGTTCTCGTGGACGTCGTCCACCGCCTGGTCGCCGAGGGGACGGCCGTGCTCGTCGTCGAGCAGAAGCTGCGCGCCGCCACCGCGATGGCCGAACGCCAGCTCGTGATGGTGTCCGGACGCATCCAGGCCGAGACGACCGCGTCCGAGCTGCAGGCCGATCCTGAGCTCCAGCGCCGATACCTGGGCGTCGGCACCGCGGTAGAGGCCGGGGACCACCCGAACGGGGCGTCGAGAGAGAGGACCGAATGACGACGACCATCAACGTGGCGTTGTTGGGCTCCAAGTTCATGGGGCGAGCGCACTCCAACGCCTGGCTCAACGTCGGCAAGTTCTTCCCGGTCGAGCCGCTGCCGGTCATGCACACGGTGGCGGGGCGCTCGGCGTCCGACCTCCAGGAGTTCGCCGACCGATGGGGATGGCAGCAGACCTCCACGGACTGGCAGTCAGTGGTGCAGTCAGCGGACGTCGGGCTGGTTGACGTCGCCACACCCAACGGTGTGCACGCCGAACAGGCGATCGCGGCGCTGGAGGCGGGCAAGCACGTGGCGTGCGAGAAGCCGCTGGCAGGCAGGCTCACGGATGCGCAGGCGATGACCGATGCGGCGGAGGGCGCCAGTGGCAGCACCTTCGTCTGGTTCAACTACCGGCGGGTACCGGCGGTGGCACTGGCCCAGCGACTGGTTGCCTCCGGAGCACTCGGACGGATCTACCACGTGCGCGCCGCCTACCTGCAGAGCTGGGGCGGCCCGGACACCCCGCTGCTGTGGCGCTTCCAGGGTGATGTCGCCGGCTCAGGGGCGCACGGGGACCTCAACGCACACATCATCGACACGGTGCGCTTCATCACCGGCGAGGAGATCGTGACGGTGGAGGGTGCCATCGAGCACACCTTCATCGAGGAGCGCGACCTGCTGGCAGGTGCCGCCGGCGGCGAGATCGGAGGTGCCGGCGCGGCAACCGCCGGGGCCAAGGGACGCAGCACCGTCGACGACGCCGTGCTGTTCCTGGCCAGGATGAGTGGCGGCGCGCTTGCGAGCTTCGAGGCCAGTCGGCTCGCGACCGGCTACCACAACGGGAACCGCTTCGAGATCCACGGCGAGCGAGGCGCGCTCCGCTTCGACTTCGAGCGCATGAACGAGCTGCACTTCTACAACCTGGACAACGACTCCGCCGTGCAGGGGTGGACCACCATCGACGTCACCCGCGCAGGCAGCGGGCATCCCTACGTCGAGGCGTGGTGGCCGGACAGCCACGGCCTCGGCTATGAGCACACGTTCGTGAACCAGGCCAGTGACATCCTCACCGTCCTCGGCGGGGGCCAGCCCGTCGCCGCGCTCCCCGATTTCGCCGACGCACTGAAGACCCAGCGTGTCCTCCACGCGGCGATCGCCTCGGCTCGCAACCGTGCGCCGGTCGACGTCGCCGATGTCTGACGCTCAGGAAGGCTCCGCCATGACCGAGACCCAGCAGTACCGTCCCACCTTCATGCCGGTGGGTGTGCTCACCGCCGCCCTGCAGGAGCTGACACCCCGGGAGGAGCGTGACGCCGACCCCGATCTGGCCGTCGAGCAGTGGCTCGAGTACGCGAAGGAGCTGAACGCAGACTGCATCGAGCTCTCCGCGGCCTTGCACCCGTCGCTGGCCGACGTACCGCCCGAGGCCATGCTCGACCCGGTCGCCAACACGCTGGACCTGCGCGACCCCTTCGACGAGCAACGGGCCAAGCGGGTCCGGTCGGCCGTCGAGGCGACCGGCGTGAGCATCGCCGACGTCGCGTACTTCGACGACCTGCTGCACGAGGATCCGGTGATTCGCCGCAAGAAGCACGACTTCATGCTCCGGGTCATGGACGCTGCCGTGCTGCTGGGCGTCCCCGCGGTGACCGGCTTCGTCGGGCGCAACCAGTCCCGGTCCATGGATCAGAACCTGATCGACTTCGAAGAGGGGTTCGTGCCGCTGCTGCAGGAAGCCAAGGACCGCGGCCTGTCCTATCGGGTCGAGCAGTGCCCGATGCCCGGCTGGAGCCCTGGCGACAACTTCCACAACAACATCGCCTACACGCCTGCGATGTGGATCGCCCTGCACAAGATCAGCGAGCGGCACGGGGTGGGTGACCAGTTCCGCATCCATTACGACCCGTCCCACTCGATCCTCATGGGTCAGGACACGCGCTCGATGTTCCAGTACCTCGTCGACGAGGGTTACGGGTTCCTCATCGCCGGCATGCACGTGAAGGGTCAGGTCATCGACGCCAGGGGCGTCGCCGCCTGGGGCTACGGAGGCCAGACCGTCCAGCGCGGGGACTGGGACGGGGACCACGTCTCCGAGAATCCCGCCGACCTGGCCAACGCCTGGAAGAAGCAGACGGTGCTGTGCGAGCACGAGCTGCCCGGCACCGCCCGGCACGACCCACTCGCGTACCTGCAGAACCGGACGGTCGACTGGCTCGACCACCAGCTGGCGGCGCGCGAGCTGCTCGACGTCGACGTGGCCAGCATGCCGCTGATCGTCGAGCACGAGTACCCCGCCGCTCGCGTGCAGGACAAGGACCTGCTGAGGCCGATCCTCGCCGGGTCCATCGACTTCACCCGACACATCGACCGTGCCGCGGCGGCCATGTACGCGCTGCAGCACGAGGTTCTCGCCGCGCAGGGCATCCCTGTCCAGGGGATCGGTCGCGAGGCATTCCGGAGCTGAGGAGCCAGCGACACCATGAGTTCCCGTGGCGACCTTGTCGCGCGCTTCCAGCAGATGGCTGCACGCAGAGAGCCCATCGTCGGCGGCGGTGCCGGCACCGGGCTGTCTGCCAAGTGGGAGGAGGCCGGCGGCATCGACCTCATCGTCATCTACAACTCCGGTCGCTACCGGATGGCCGGGCGCGGCTCGTTGGCCGGCCTGCTGGCGTACGGCAACGCCAACGACATCGTGGTCGAGATGGCTCACGAGGTGCTGCCGGTGGTCCGGCACACGCCCGTGCTGGCCGGCGTGAACGGAACGGATCCCTTCTACCTACCGGAGATGTTCCTCACCGAGCTGAAGCGGATGGGCTTCGCCGGCGTGCAGAACTTCCCGACGGTGGGGCTCATCGACGGCGTCTTCCGCCAGAACCTCGAGGAGACCGGCATGGGCTACGCACTCGAGGTCGCGATGATCGGACAGGCACGCGACCTCGACCTCCTCACGACGCCGTACGTGTTCAGCGAGGACGACGCCTCGGCCATGGCCGAGGCGGGTGCCGACATCATCGTGTGCCACATGGGGCTGACCACCGGCGGCAGCATCGGCGCCGAGACGGCGCTGACCCTGGACGACTGCGTCGACCGCGTCGACCGATGGGGCGCCGCAGCGCGCGCGGTGCGGTCCGACGTGCTGGTGCTCTGCCACGGTGGCCCCATCGCCGACCCGTCCGACGCCGCATACGTCCTTCGGAACGCCAAGGACGTGCACGGCTTCTACGGGGCCTCGAGCATGGAGCGGTTGCCCACCGAGCAGGCTCTCAAGGCGCAGACCGAGTCCTTCAAGGCCGTGACCTTCTGACCGCCCGAGCCCGGAGCCTGTGATGCCCACCGTCGTCCTTGCCGGAACCCTCGACACCAAGGGTCATGAGTACGACTTCCTCCGCGACCGGCTCCACGAGCACGGGGTCGACGTGCTGGTCGTCGACGTCGGGGTCTACGCGCCGCAGATCGAGCCGGACATCTCGCGCGAGGAGGTCGCCCGCTCGGCGGGCGAGAACATCGGCGAGCTGGCCTCCGCCGGGGACCGCGGCGCAGCGACCGAGGCCATGGGTCGTGGGGCGGCGGCGCTGCTGATGTCCCTGCACGCCCAGGGGCGGGTGCAGGGGCTGCTGGGGATCGGCGGGTCGGGCGGTTCGTCGATCGTGACCACCGCCATGCGGGCGCTCCCGGTCGGTGTGCCGAAGCTGATGGTGTCCACGCTGGCCTCCGGGGACACCCGTCCCTACGTCGGGGCCGTCGACGTGACGATGATGTACTCCGTCGTCGACATCGCCGGGATCAACTCGATGTCGGCACGGATCCTGACCAACGCTGCGGGTGCCATTGCCGGGATGGCCGGCGCGTCGATGCCGTCGATGGAGCACAAGCCGCTGGTCGGAGCGTCGATGTTCGGCGTGACGACGCCCGGCGTCACTCGTGCGCGGGAGCGGCTCGAGGAGCTCGGCTACGAGGTGCTCGTCTTCCACGCGACGGGAACCGGTGGCCAGTCGATGGAGACTCTTGCCGCCGGTGGCTTCCTGGCCGGCGTACTCGATCTGACGACGACCGAGCTGGCCGACGAGCTCGTCGGCGGCGTGCTCTCGGCGGGCCCGGACCGGCTCGAGGCGGCCGGTGCCGCTGGTCTGCCGCAGGTGGTGTCGCTCGGCGCTCTGGACATGGTGAACTTCGGTCCGAGGGAGACCGTCCCGCCCCGATTCGAGGATCGCACCCTCTATGTGCACAATCCGACGGTCACGCTGATGCGCACCTCCCCGGACGAGTGCCGCGAGCTCGGCCGCCAGGTGGGGCGCAAGCTGAGTGCGGCGACGGGTCCGACAGCGCTCTTCGTGCCGCGAAGGGGCGTGTCCATGATCGCCGTCGCAGGACAGCCGTTCCACGACCCGCAAGCCGACGAGGCGCTGCTCGCGGGGCTGGCGGAGACCTTGGTCGATGTCGAGCGTCACGACCTGGATCTCGACGTCAACGACGAGCAGTTCGCGCTGGCCATGGCCGACCGTCTGCACGAGATGATCACGACACCACGAGGAGACCGATGAGCTTGTTCATCCCACTGGCCGACGTACGCCGGGAGCAGTTCGACTGGGGAGTGATCGGCTGGCGCCTGGTACCTGCCCAGGGGGCCCAGCACCTGGTCGTCATGGACGTGGAGCTGCAGCCCGGCGGTGGTCACGACTTCCACCGACACCCGGGCCAGGAGGAGATGATCATCGTCAAGCAGGGGACCATCACGCAGTACGTGGAGGAGGAGTCGTCCACCCTCACCGCGGGCGACTCGGTGTTCGTCGCGGCGGGCGTCGTGCACGCGTCCTTCAACGACGACGCGGACACGGCGTACCTGCAGGTCGTCATCTCCCCATCGCTGGGAGGCGAGACCGGGTACGGGCTGGAGGAGGTCGCCGACCAGGAGCCGTGGTCCTCGCTGCGCTAGCTGGGTGGTCGCCGGTCGGGACGCGCCGGGGGCGCCGTGTGAGCCGGTGGCTAGGTTGGCGCGCATGTACACGCTGAACGACGGAAACCAGCTGCCCAGCGTGGGCTTCGGCACCTACCCCCTCAGGGGCGACGACGGCATCACCGCCATGGTCAGCGCCCTGGAGAACGGATACCGGCTGCTCGACACTGCGGTGAACTACGGCAACGAGGAGGAGGTCGGGAAGGCCATCCGCCGATCAGGGCTGGCGCGCGAGGACATCCAGGTCGCCACGAAGATCCCTGGCCGGCATCACGACCACGCGCTGGCCGTGAGATCGGTCGAGGACTCATTGCGCCGCCTGCAACTCGACCACGTCGACCTGTGCCTCATCCACTGGCCCAACCCCAGCGTCGGGAAGTACCGCGACGCATGGCGGGCCCTGGTGGACGTCCGCGAGCGCGGGCTGGTCACCTCGATCGGGGTGAGCAACTTCACCGAGCAGCACCTCGACGACATCATCAGCGACTCCGCGGTCACGCCGGCCGTCAACCAGATCGAGCTGCATCCGTACTTCCCCCAGGAGGAGATGCGCAGGGTCCACGCGGATCTGGGCATCCAGACAGAGGCCTGGAGTCCGCTCGGCAAGCGCAGCGCTCCGTTCGACGAGCCTCCGGTCGCGCATGCCGCCAAAGCGCACGGGGTCACGCCGGGTCAGGTGATCCTGCGCTGGCATCTGCAGCTGGGCACCCTGCCGCTGCCGAAGTCGGCCGACCCGGAACGTCAACGGCAGAACCTCGACCTGCTCGGGTTCGAGCTGAGTGATGACCAGATGCGGGCGGTCAGCGGACTCGCACGCCCCGACGGGCGCCTGTTCGGTGGAGACCCGAACACGCACGAGGAGATGTGACCGGGCGGGTCTACCGATGCCCGGTCATGCCTGCGGCCACGTCAGGCCACAGGTGTGACCTGCTCCATCGCCTCGACGGCGATCGGGGGCGGGGCCTGGAAGTCGAAGGCGCGCATCAGCACAGCGTTCGGCACGCTCATGGCCCGACCCTGCAAGGCAGTGATCGCGCTGATCATGGCCCGAGGAGGCGGATGCCCGGGGATGCCGGCGAGATACTGCTGGTGCGCCTCCAGGGAGGCGATGCCCCGCTCCACGGGCGCTCCCGAGACGTCGACACCGTGGGTGGGTCTGGGGTCGCCCACCACCAGCAGCCAGCGCGTCGAGTGCGGCTGCAGGTCCTCCTCGAGCAGCTCGGGAAACACCCAGCGGTTGCCCGCATCCCGGACGGCGTCCAGGGTGGCGATGCCGGCGACCCGGTGGTCGGCCTGGTTGAGGCCGGCCACGAACTCCACCTCCCATGAGCCGGTGAGCACCGCGTCGGGGCGGAAGCGCCGGATGACGCGGGCGATGTCCCGCCGCATCTGCATCGAGTACTCGAGCACACCGTCGGGGTAGGTGAGGAACTCGACCTCGGATACGCCGACGGCCAACGATCCTTCGACCTGCTCGCGCATGCGCAGGGCCGCAGTCTGTTCAGGGGGAGTCGAATCCATGCCCGCCTCACCGCGCGTCAACAGCAGGTAGGCGACCTCTACACCGCCGGCGGTCCAGGCCGCGACCGCCGACGAGGCGCCGTACTCGACGGCCTGCACAAGTCGCGGATCGTCGGGGGAGGGGGGATCGTCGCGGATCGTCGGGAGTCAGTGGGGACGGGAGGCGCGTCGGCCGTCGAGGATGGCGGCGCTGCTGTCCTGCGGGACGACCACGTGGACGGCGTTCCGCTCGATCTCGAAGAGGCTCGGCGTCCGGGCCAGGATCTCGCCGTCCAGGTTCACCGGCAGCACGGGGTCGGTGATCAGCCGCACCTTGCGGGTGGTGACGTGGTGAACTCCCTCGTGCTCCACGAAGGTCCCGTCCTTGAGCAGCCGGGCGACGTTGACCCGGTGACGCAGCCGTCCACGCTCGATGGCGTACACGTCGAGGATGTGGTCGTCGATACCGGCGCCGGGTGACACGGTGTTCCCGCCGCCGTAGTGGCGGCCGTTCCCGACGGCCACCTGGAGCAGATCGTCGAGGTCGAGCACGTCGTGGTCGCCGTCCGGGAACTCCATGCGCCCACGGAAGGGCACGTGACGCCGGTAGGCCCGCAGCGCAGCGACAGGGTAGGCGAAGCGGCCCAGGCGGCGCTTCAGTCCGGGGCTGAGCGCCTCCGTCACGCCCACGGAGAGACCCACCGAGGCAACATTCACGTACGGCCGTCCGTCGACCCGGCCGAGATCGATGTCGACCACCTTGCCGGAAGCCACGGCCTGGCACGCAGCGGCGAGGTCGCCCGGTACCTGCAGCGTTCGCGCGAAGTCGTTGGCCGTCCCAAGGGGCAGGATGCCCAGGGTGACATCCGTGCCGGCCACCAGGCCTGCGGCGCACCTCACCGTTCCGTCCCCACCACCCACGACCACCAGGTCGTGCCCCTCGGAGATCGCCCGCTCCACCGCCGCGGTCAGCTCGTCGACGGAGTTGACCGCCTGCGTCGTCACCACCGGGACGCCGGCGCCGGCCAGGAGGCGGATGGCCTGCTGGTAGGCCGCCGCGCCGCCTCGTGAGCCCGCGTTGACGACGACCGTGGCCCGCCCGGCCCGGGTGAACTGCACCATGGTGCTGAGCGTAGGGGCTGGCGGACGGGACGGCTCCACGTCAGCCCGAACATCGGCCCCGACGTCGGCACGGTCGATGTCCTCTGACCCGGTCGTGCGCGGAATCCCCCGGACACTCCGGGTGCCCCGGCGGTGACGCTGAGGCACTGAAACCGGCGCGACCAGCCTCCCTCGCTCCGGTGAGGCTCGCGCTGGAGTGGACGGTCGGTCACCGTTCATCTTGCGTTCACCTGGATCGGACGGTCGCTTCACCGGGCTTGCTTAGCGTCCTGACTGTCCGCACCTGAGGCTGCACTCCGCAGTCCGCCGAGAGAGGCAACCCCCTGTGAACCGACGTACTCTACGCATGGCCGCGGTCCCTGCGGCGGTCCTGTCCCTGACGCTGGCGGCCTGTGGTGGGCAGAGCGAGGGCTCCTCCGACACGGGATCCGGTGTGTCCGGCGAGGTTGTCTCGGACGGATCCTCCACGGTCGAGCCGCTGACAGCGGTGGCCGGCGAGCTGTTCAAGGAGGAGAACCCGGACGTTAACGTGTCGGTGGGTACGGCCGGCACCGGCGGCGGGTTCGAGAAGTTCTGCATCGGTGACACCGACATCTCCAACGCCTCGCGCCCGATCGAGGCCGGCGAGAAGAAGATCTGTGAGAAGAACGGGATCGACTACACCGAGCTGCACGTGGCGAACGACGCGCTGACGGTCGTGGTCTCGGCGGACAACGACTTCGTCACCTGTCTGACCACCGACGAGCTGCAGACGCTGTGGGAGCCGGCCGCCGAGGACGAGATCACCACCTGGGACCAGGTCAACCCCGACTTCCCCGCCGAGGAGATCGAGCTGTACGGCCCGGGCACCGACTCGGGGACGTTCGACTACTTCACCGACGAGATCAACGGTGAAGAGGGCGCGAGTCGGTCCGACTACAACGCGTCCGAGGACGACAACGTGATCGTCCAGGGGGTCAGCGGCTCGCAATACGCACTGGGCTACTTCGGCTTCTCCTACTACGAGGAGAACGCGGACACGTTGAAGGCGGTGGAGATCGACAGCGGGGACGGCTGCGTCGCCCCCAGCGCAGAGAGTGCGCAGGACGGTACCTACACCCCCCTCGCACGGCCACTGTTCATCTACCCGTCGAAGGCGGCGGTCGAGACCAAGCCGCAGGTGAGCGCGTTCATCGACTTCTACGCCCAGAACGACGACTCCATCGCGGAGACCGCTGAGTTCATCCCGCTCAACGAGGAGCAGCAGGCCACGCTGGAGCAGGCAGCCTCAGAGCTCACCGGTAGCTGACCCAGCCGTGAGCACCCTCTCCACGTCAGGCGGGGGCTCGTCCGTGACGAGCCTCCGCCCCGGCCGCTCGGGGCCGCCGGACGGCCCGTCCATCCGGCGGCAGTCGCCGCGGTACGGCGAGCGCGCGGTGATGGCACTGCTGTTGGCCGCGGGCGCCCTGTCCGTGGTGGTCACGGTGGGCATCGTGGTCGCACTGCTCTTTCCGGCGCTCGACTTCTTCCGCGAGATCCCGGTCTGGGAGTTCCTCTCCGGGACCCGCTGGGCGCCTACCTTCGCCGATCCCAGCTTCGGGGTGTGGCCCCTGATCACCGGCACGATCTGGACGACCGTCATCGGCCTACTGGTAGCGGTCCCCATCGGCCTTGCCGCGGCGATCTATCTGGCGGAGTACGCCGACCCGCGGGTCCGCAAGGTGCTCAAGCCCGCCCTGGAGGTGCTGGCCGGCATCCCGTCCGTGGTCTACGGGTACTTCGCACTCGTGTTCGTGGCACCCGAGCTGCTCAACGACCTGCTGCACGTCGAGGTCGGCACCTACAGCGTTCTCGCTGCCGGGCTGGTCCTCGGAATCATGATCATCCCGACGATCGCATCACTGTCCGAGGACTCGCTCACGGCCGTGCCGCAATCGCTGAGGCAGGGTTCGCTGGCACTCGGGGCGAACCGGATGCGCACTACCCTGCGGGTCGTGTTCCCAGCGGCGATCTCGGGCATCGCCGCGTCGGTCGTTCTTGGCCTCTCGCGCGCGGTTGGTGAGACCATGATCGTCGCCCTCGCGGCCGGAACCCAGGCACAGGTGGTCAGCTCACCGACGACACCAGGCCAGACCATGACCGGCTACATCGCGCAGACAGCCACCGGCGAGAGCACTCCGGGCACCCTCACCTACAACACTCTCTTCGCAGTAGGTCTGCTGCTGTTCGCGATCACGCTCGTCATCAACATCATCAGCATCCGGCTCGTGCGCCGGTTCCGGGAGGCGTACTGATGGCCAGCATCGGGGCCGTGGCGACTGCGCCGCTCCGCGCCCGCAAGGCCGGCGAGAACAGTCCCGCGTCCATCGGGTTCCTGGTCACGCTGTGGGTGGCGGTCGCAGTGGCGATGATCTGCCTGCTCACGCTGCTCGTGACCGCGTTCGTGGACGGCTACCCGCGGCTCGACGGAGCGCTGTTCACCCGGTACTCGTCCAGGGTGATCCCGGAGACGGCCGGCGCCCGCGCAGCGATCCTGGGATCGATGTGGGTGATCGGCACGACCGCCCTGCTCGCCATTCCGCTCGGCATCGCCGCCGGTGTCTACCTCGAGGAGTTCGCCGACGAGCAGCGCTGGTACAACCGCCTCATCGAGGTCAACCTCCAGAACCTCGCGGCCGTGCCGGCCATCGTCTACGGCATGCTCACGGCGGGGTTCGCGCTGGCCATCGGCCTCGAACGACGGGTCGTGCTGGCCGGAGCCATCGCGCTGTCGTTGCTGATCCTCCCGGTCATCATCATCACAACTCGCGAGGCGCTCCGCGCCGTCCCGGCAGAGATCCGGCAGGGGTCGTTGGCGTTAGGGGCCACGCCGCTGCAGACGGTGTGGCGTCAGACGCTGCCGTCGGCGCTGCCGGGGGTGGCGACCGGAACCATCCTGGCCCTGTCCCGGGCGCTGGGTGAGGCGGCGCCGCTGCTGCTGCTCGGCGGACTTGTCTTCGTCAGCTACGACCCCAACGGGCTCATGTCCGGGTTCACGACGCTTCCCATCCAGATCTTCAGCTGGACGGGGCAGCCGCAGGAGGAGTTCCAGGAGCTTGCCTCCGCGGCGATCATCGTGCTGCTCGGGCTGCTGCTGCTCATGAATGCGCTGGCCATCATCATCCGCAACCGGTACCAGAGACATTGGTGATCTAATGAGCACGTTCTCCACCCGTACCGCCGAAGCCCACACTGCCTACACCAGCACCGGACGGCCCATGACCTCTGAAGACGCTGACGCCGCATCGCGCGGGCCGGTGCCGGCGGGCGCGGCCAGGCACTTCGGGCCAGAGAGCACGCCCTCGCCGGGCGACCGGGCGAGCCAGCTCCCGAACAAGCCCATCGGTGTCATCAGCTGCGAGGACGTCGACATCTTCTACAGCCGCTTCCGAGCGGTGACCGGGGTCTCCCTCGACTTCGGCCGCAACGAGATCACCGCTCTCATCGGACCCAGCGGATGCGGCAAGTCCACAGTGCTGCGCGCACTCAACCGGATGAACGACCTCATCCCCGGTGCGCGCGTGACCGGGCGGATCACCTACCACGGCCAGGACATCTACGGTTCGGACGTGGATCCGATCGAGGTGCGGCGCCGGATCGGGATGGTGTTCCAGAAGCCGAACCCCTTCCCCAAGTCGATCTACGCCAACATCGCGTACGGACCGAAGGTCGTGGGCATGAAGGTCGACAGCATGGATGACATCGTCGAGGAGGCGCTCACCCGCGCAGCGTTGTGGGACGAGGTCAAGGACAAGCTCAAGGAGTCCGCCTACGGGTTGTCGGGTGGCCAGCAGCAGCGCTTGTGCATCGCGCGCACGATCGCCGTGAACCCCGAAGTCATCCTGATGGACGAGCCCTGCTCCGCACTCGATCCCATCGCCACCTCCCGCATCGAGGACCTGATGGACGAGCTGCGGCAGGAGTACACGATCATCATCGTGACCCACAACATGCAGCAGGCCGCCCGGGTCGCGGACCGCACCGCCTTCTTCACCGCCAAGGCCTCCGAAGAGACCGGTGACCGTACCGGGGAGCTGGTCGAGTACGACGTCACCGCCAAGATGTTCGGTAATCCCTCCGATTCGCGCACAGAGGCGTACATCTCCGGTCGCTTCGGCTGACCGGTGGTGACGCGGTCCCAGGCCGCAACGGTGCGGCCGACGGCGCCTTCCCGGGATCAGTCCACGGAGCCTCCTACCGGGCACACGGGGCCACACCCGGGAGGAACAGGCAGACGTCGCTGGCGCGGACTGGTGACGTCGACCTCTGTTCTCGTCGACGCAGACGGGCCCGCGGTCGACGCCGTGCGTCGCCAGTTCAGCGCCCACGGCATCCTCCTGGAATGCTGCGCCGATGCCGCCGAGGCGCTGTTCCAGATCGGCAGGTGTGCGCCGGGCCTCGTCATCTTGCGCGCTGCCGACCCGGTTCTGCCCACCGCGCACGCGGTCGGCATCGTTCGCCGCCACGGCGCCACCCCCGTGGTGGTGGCGGTGGGCGAGGGCGAGACCGCGCTGGTCCGTCCGGCATTCACCGCCGGGGCCTCAGCGGTCGTCGGCTATCCCTATCGCGTTAAGGAGATCGCCGAGACGATCAGCCGGTTCCTTCCCGATGCCGATCTCCACCACACCGAACAGGCGATCGTGACCGTGGGACACGTCGAGCTGGACGGCCCTGCGTTCGAGGTACGGGTGCACGGTCACCGCATGGCCATGCCGCTGCGCGAGTTCGAGCTGCTGCGCTTCCTGATGGCCAATGCCGGACACGTCGTCACCGAGGAACAGATCCGGACCGCCGTGTGGGGGGCGCGAGGAGACACGGTGGGGACCAAGACGATCGCGCTGCACGCCCGCAGACTGCGTGCCCGTCTCGGAGCCGACGCCGTGGAGCTCGTCCGGATCCGGGGGGTGGGCTATCGGCTCACCGGGCCGGACGCCGTCGTCACCTTGCCGAGCCGGTGACAACCGGCACGCGTACACCAGCGAGTCCGCGGCTCATCGCGCCCGGGTCGTCCACGATCACACCGGAGACTCCCGCAGCCTCCAGCAGCCGGGCATCGACGAGACGTTGGACGTCCCAGCACCGCAGCACGCGTCCCTCGGATCGGGCCAGGTCGACGACCCGGGGCTGAACCATGACGGACCTCAAGTGGGCGTGCAGCTCGTGATGCCCCCAGGCCAGCACCTCGTTGAGCCCGGCCAGCGCAGTGCTACCCGCTGGGGTCACCAGCGCCCTCCGCATGCCCGGGAACTGCCGGCGGACCTCGGACAGGACGGCGCCGGAGAATGACGAGATCACCAGCTCGTCGTCCGGGTGAGCTGCCGCAAGGGTCTTCACCACGGTCGACACGAGGTTCGACGGCCGGCCGCAGCCCTCGTGCTTGACCTCGACGATCAGGCCACCACGACCCCGCGCCGCGTCGGCGACGTCGACGAGGCGGTCGACGCGTGCACCGCAGGCAGACAGTGCGTCGTCCAGCTCGCGGTGTGTCACGCCGGCGACCTCGACCGGCATGCCGGCGAGGCGCCCCAAGTCGGGATCGTGGACGCAGACCGGAACGCCGTCGGCGGTGAGCCGCACGTCCACCTCGACCGTGTCCGCGCCCGCGGCAAGGCCGGCAGCGACCGCGGCTGCCGAGTTCTCCGTGACGCCGGTAGCCCGCATATGACCGCGATGGCCGATGATCTGCACACCACCGACGCCGGGCTCTCGGGTGTGCGGGAGGCTCCGGCGGCCGGTCACGACGCCGGCACGGTGCGAGGCGCTGCCCGACACCGCCGGACTCATCGGCGCGAGTGAGTGGGTGCGCCAACGTCCGAGGTGCCGTCCGCAGAGCCGGCCGGCGGGACGAAACCGATTGCCGTGGCCATCACCACCATGACGAAGGTGGCGATCCGCGTCTGCGTGGGCATGGGCTCTGTCCTCATCGGGTGATCCTGTGGCGCGGGGCTCCGTCGACGTCGCGTGCGGCGCGGCAGAGCGACAGGACCACCACGACGACTCCGCAGTACGTGACGGCGGCGAGGGCGGCGATGACGATCACGACTGAACTGTCGCCGCTGTGGTGGACGTGGCGGTGTCCGGATCCGTAGCGCCAGATGAACGCCACGCGTCCATTCCGCCGTCGTCACCGACTGCTGCCTGCGCCTGTCGCGACCAGGGGCCGTAGGTCAGGCGGAGCAGAAACCTGACGAGGCTGACAAACGGTCGGCGAACAGTCGACATCGCCCGGTGACAATGTCGGTGCGCGCGGGCAGGATGGCGACGAGGGGACTCATCCGGGGGCCGCTCGCTAGCAGAGGAGGCAGGTGATGAGCATGCTCATCAGCGTGGCACAGGCCGCAGAGATCCTCGGCACCACGCCGTTCCATGTCACTCAGCTGTGCCGGACGGGTCAGTTGCCGTCGGGAGACGTCGACGGCGTGGTGGTCGTGCCCGAGCCGGCCGTGCGTGAGTACGCGAGGCGGTCGGCCGCCGGAGGCCTCCTGCCGGCGTGACCGGCCGTGCGGTCCGGCCGTGCGGTCCGGGCGTGCCGCCGACCCGCGTGCCGCGGGGTCCCATCGGACGGACCCGACCCGGGAGTCGGCTCAGTCCCCGCCGCCCCCGCCTCCATCAAAGCCGCCGTCGAAGCCCCCCTCGAAGCCTCCGCCGCCGTGGCCGCCTCCACCGTGCCAGCCTGAACTGACCTCGGCCGCCGCCGGCGTCTGGAACGCCCAGGCCATGACGGCTGCGCCCTGGAAGTACCCCAGGCCGTAGGGCAGGTACGCGTTCCCTGCCTCCCAGTACGGCACCTTCCGGGCGCCGATCGTCACGGTACGCACCTCGACGCGCTCGTGGTTCGCCACGCGGGCGGCATCCTGGGCGCATGCCGGCACGACGCGGGTGCCGCGGGCGGCGGGCTGGTTCCAGCGCACATTGGTGACGGACGGGCCGTGCTGCGGGTTGAAGAAGCAGGGAACGCGGCGCTCCGGGACCGGCAGGCCCGCGACCCTGGCCTGGACGCACGCGAGGGCGTAACGACCGGACGCCAGGGTGTCGGTGATCGTGCTGATCTCCTCGGGCCCGCGGATGTGGGGAACCGTGCGCTGCGCCGACTCGTAGGAGTCGAGGGCAGTCTGGTAGTCGATGCGGGCCGCCTCGTCGAGAGGCCGACCGTCGACCTCGCGGTCGAGGCGCTGGAGCTGCTCGCCGAGCAGGGTGACGTCCTCCTCGGCCAGGTGCCGGACGCCGTCGAGCTCCACCTGCTGCTTGCGACGACGCGCCGTGTTCGCCCTCCACCGCCTGGCCAGGTATCCGCTGCCGCCCGTTGCCAGGGCGGCGAGAAGGAACCACTCCATGGCACTCCTCCCCGGAGGCCCCGCCCTCCGAGAGTCTCGCCGCCGGCGGGCCCCGTCAAGACACCCCAGTCTGCGCGCCGCCCGCCGGAGAGTCAGGGCCGGCGGGTCAGTCCGATGCGGTGCCGCTCGGTCCCTGAGGCAGGTCCCCCCGCAGTCCGGGGAGACGCCCGGCCGCTGCGCGCGCCATGACATGAGTCCGGAAGAGCTCCACCGCGGGCAGCGGCCGGCGCTCTGCCGACCAGGCCATGCCCACCTCCCGCACGGCACCACCGTCGGTGATCTCCAGGCGGTGCACCGCTCCGGGCGGCGGACCGGCGACGGTGCTCCGGTCCGCGGGAACGATGGCGATGCCGAGGCCGGCTGCCACGAACCCCCACATGGTGGGCAGGTCGTCGCACTCGAAGGCGATCTCGGGCTCGAAGTCCGCCTCCGCACACAGGGCGTCGCACAGGGGCCGGAGCACCGAGGTGGGCCGGATACTGACGAAGGGTTCGGTGGCGACCTCGGCGAGGGCGACCCGCGGTCGAGCCGCGAGGGGATGTGCCGCCGGTACCGCCAGGACGAGCGGCTCCGAGGCGAGCCGCCGCCAGCGCACCGACGGGTCGTGCGGACGCAGGGTCGACAGCTCGATGTCGATGTCGCCGCGCGCGCGTACAGCGGTCGTCAGCTCGTCACGCTTGGGCCGCAGGTCGAACCGCACTCCGGGGTGTCCCGCGCGGAAGCTGCCGACCACGTCCGGGACCAGCCAGGTGCCCAACGAGGGCTGGAAGGACAGGGTCACGTGACCGGTCTCGGGGTCGACGACCTGGTCAACGGCGGCCAGTCCGTCGTCGAGCTCGTGAATGAGAGCATCGACGTGGTGCTTGAAGGCCACGCCGGCGCGGGTCATCCGCAGGATCCGCCCGGAGCGGTAGAGCAGCGGCGTGCCTACCTCTGACTCGAGACGGGCGAGCGCTCGGGACACGCCGGACTGGGTGGTGCGTTCCAGGTGGCTCACCTCCGTCACGGTGACGCCATCAGCGACCAGCTGGAACCAGCGCAGCGCATGTGTGTCCATAACCATGACGCTAGAGCATGTATCTCTTGCGACCTAGTCATTGGACGCATGGGAAATAACAGCGAAGACTGAGCGTCATGGCTACCACCGACCTGCAGACCAGTCCTGACATGGACACCACCGGCAGCACGGCACAGACCGTCGACAGCACCGCCGACAGCACCGCTCACAGCACCGCTCACAGCACCGCTGACAGCACCGCCCACAGCACCGCCGCGGCGCCGGCTGCGGTGCGCACCTCGTGGCTCGCCTCGCTGCGCGCTGCGATCGCAACCCGTCGCGCCAGCCGGAGCACCCTGTCTCGGCAGATCGCGGCGTACCCGGCGACCAGGAGCGCAGCGGTCACCGTGGTTCCGACGGTCAACCGCTAGGTAGCCGCCGACGGGGCGTCAGTCGCCCCAGCAGTTGCGAACGCCGAACGGCACGTCCTCGGACGGCACGTCCGCCACGGGATCGCCGGTGATGAGCCGCAGCCCGGTGTCGAGGTAGCCGCTGGGCTCGTCGCCGCCCCGCGCGGCTTCGGCGATGGCCAGAACGCCCTCCCGGGCCATGTTCTCCGGGTACTGCTGGGCCGTGGCGTCGATGCTGCCGGGCCGGACGCCGTTCTTGATGGCGTCGCAGCCGCCGTCCACGGAGACCACGATCACGTCGTCCATGCTCGTCCCCGCCTCCTCGAGGGCGTCGATCGCGCCGAAGGCGACCGGCTCGTTGACCGTGTAGACGATGTTGATGTCCTCGTTGCTCGTGAGCAGCTCCTCCATCGCCGCCCTGCCCTTGTCCTCGTCTCCTTCGGTGTCCACAGAGCCCACGATCTGCGGGTCGTCCTCCGGTATTCCGAAGCCCTCCAGGAAGCCCTCGCGCCGAAGCTGGCCGGACGCGATACCGGGGGCGAGATCCAGCATGGCGATCGCGGGCTCGATCCCCTCCTCGTCGGCTCTGGCCCGCGCGTACTGGCCGATCAGCTCACCCGCGGCGAAGTTGTCGGTGGCGAACAGCGCGTCCACCGCTGACTCGGGCTCGGTGGGCGTGTCGACGGCGATCACGATCACGCCCTCCTCCCGTGCCGCCTCGATGGCCGGGACCACGTCCTCCGAGTCGGTGGGGGCGATGAGGATGCCGTCTGCGCCGTCCTCCGTCATCTGCTCGAGTGCGTCCACTTGCGCATCGACATCGACGTCGCTCTCCCCCGTCGCCGTCAGCAGCTCGACGTTGTTGTCGTCCGCCGTGTCCTGCGCCACCTCCCGCATGGTCACCCAGAACGGGTTGTCCTCCTGTTTGGTGATGAGCCCGACCGTGACGCGCTCTGTGTCGTCGCCACAGGCAGCCAGGCCGAGGCCGAGCAGCAGCATGGCGCCACCCATTGCGACCAGCCGCCGAGGGGCGCGCCCCTGGCTCCGCTGACGATTCGACATGGGCACTCCTTTCCCGGAGTGGTCAGACGACGGTCGCAAGCTGCTCGCCGCCGCTCCGATTGGTGCGGAGATCGAACACCGCGTACCAGGCCACGACGGCCAGACATGCTCCTGGTACGACGAAGCCGAGGGCTGGACCGGCGATGTCCATGACGGCGGCGTGCACCATCGGGAGGAGGGCTCCACCGAGGATGGCCATCACCAGTCCTGCGGCACCGAACTTGGCGTCATCACCCAGGCCGAGCAGCGCCACCCCGTAGATGGTCGGGAACATCAGCGACAGGGACGCCGATATCGCGACGACCGCCAGTAGTCCGAGCAGGTTGAGCGAGAACACGGCGACGAGGCAGCAGACGACGCCGAACACCGCCATGATGAAGAGCAGCAGCGTGGGTCGGAACAGCCCGAGCAGCCAGGTCATCACGAAACGGGAGACAAGGAACAGGATGAGGCTGGCCTGGAGATACCAGCCGGCATCGCCCGGAGAGATCCCCACCACGTCTTGTGCGTACAAGATGGTGAATGTCCACGTGCAGGTCTGCGCCGCGACGTTGAAGAACTGGGCGATCACCCCGTAGCGGTAGTGGCGATTGGCCCATAGCCGGCTGCCGACGCTACCGGTGGGCACGGGCACTTCCTCCACGCCCGCGGGGGTCGCGACGTCCATCTTCCGGAATGCGATGAGAAGCCAGATGAGAACCAGCACCAGCGCGATTCCGAGATAGGGCTTGAGCACCAGCGCCAGGTCCTGCTCCTGGCTTTGGCGCAGCTCCTCCGAGGACATGATCGTCTTCGCCGCCTCGGATGTCAGCGACGGCAGAATCAGCACGGCTCCGAGCAGCACGCCGATGTTTGCGCCTACGGGATTGAAGGCCTGCGCGAGGTTGAGCCGTTGCGTCGAGCTCGCCTCGGGGCCCATCGCGATCACGAACGGGTTCGCCGACGTCTCCAGGATCGACAGGCCGGCCGCGAGCGTGAACAGCGCGAGCAGGAAGAACTCGTACACGAGCAGCTGGCTGGCGGGGATGAACAGCAGACCACCGAAAGCCGCCAGGCCCAGCCCGGTGAGCACTCCCGCCTTGTAGCCGAAGCGTCTCGTGATCACCGCGGCCGGGATGGCGAGCGTGAAGTAGGCCCCGTAGTAGGCGAACTGCACCAATGACGACTGGAAGTTAGACATGTCGAACACCGTGCGAAAGACACCGACCAGGATGTCGGTGAGGTTCGCGGCGGCTCCCCAGGCGGCGAAGCACAGGATGAGAAGCACGAAAGGGACGACGAGATGTCGATCGACCAGCCTCGCCCTTGTGGGCTCCTGGGCGGGGGGAACGGCCCCTCTGGCTGCCGTCATGTCCGTTACCGCCTTCCGACGTCCGGTCGGGCCGCGCCTTCGTCGCCGCGCCACCGTATCGAAGCCGGCTGACGGCTGCGCGGCCGCGGTCCGCGAGTCGCTGGGGCGCTTCGCTGGGAGTGGGCGCTCCCGTGTGCCGAGGACGTGTGGCAGGCTGTGTCGGTGTCGCTCGCGGGGCGACTAAGTCGGTGTCGCTCGCGGGGCGACGTCAACACACGAGCCTTTACGGACGGGCATCTGGAAAGGCGTTTACCTTACGGGGGGTTTGCGTTGGGCCGCGGCGAAGAAAGAGATCATCTGCTGGCGCAGGTGCTGGTGGAGTTCGCCTACACATTGGGGACAGATTTCTCGATTCAGAAGATTCTGGACCATCTGGTGCAGTCCATAGTGGAGGTCCTTCCGGTCACCGGCGCCGGTGTGATGTTGATGGGCGACCGCCAAGAACTGCACTTCATTGCCGCCAGCGATGCCACGGTGATGACCATCGAGCGCCTGCAGAACGAGCTGACCGAGGGTCCTTGCCTGGAGGCCTACCGGTTCGGGCTGCCGGTCTCGATCGACGATCTGTCGCTCGACACGCGCTTCCCCCGGTTCTCCCCGCGCGGACTGGCCGAGGGCATGGCGGCGGTCTTCACCTTCCCGCTCACGCTGGACGATGAGCGGCTCGGTGCACTCGACCTCTACCGTGACACCCCCGGTCCGCTCAGCGACGAGGACCTGCAGGCGGCCCAGGTGCTGGGCGACGTCGCGTCGGCCTACCTGTTCAACGCGCAGGCCCGCATCGACGCGTCGGCGACGGTGGCGAGACTGAACCACCGCAGCCTGCACGATCCGCTCACCGGGTTGGCGAACCGGACCCTGTTCGAGGAACTGCTCGAACAGGCGATCGCACGGGCGCGTCGCTCGCAGAACGTCGCTGCGGTGCTGTTCGCCGATCTCGACGGTTTCAAGGCAGTCAACGACCGGCATGGACATCTCATGGGCGACCGGTTGCTCAGTGCCGTGGCGAGGCGGCTGACGCGGGTGTTGAGGCCCGGGGACACCGCGGCCCGAATGGGAGGCGACGAGTTCGTCGTGCTCTGCGAAGACCTTGCCGAGCGCGCGGACGCCGAGAACGTCGCCCGGCGCATCGCAACGGCGATCTCGGATCCGTTCGAGCTGGACGGTCACCGCATCTCGGTGACGGCCAGCGTGGGGATCGCCTTCTCCGGGCCGGGCCAGGACGTCCCGGAAGCGCTCCTCCGCGACGCCGACTTCGCGATGTACCAGGCGAAGAACGGCGGAGGCGACCGGATGCAGGTCCTCGATCCGGCGGCTCGACTGGCCTCCGACCGCCGTGAGCAGCTGGAGCTCGACCTGCAGCAGGCTCAGAGCCGCAACGAGTTCTCCCTCGCCTACCAACCCATCCTCGACGTACACAGCCGGCAGATGGTGGCGGCCGAGGCGCTGCTCAGATGGACACATCCCGACCGTGGTGCCGTCGAGCCTGCGGTCGTCATCCCCAGCGCTGAGCGGACCGGCCTGATCCTGGCTCTCGGGGAGTGGGTGCTGCACCAGGCCTGCACGGACCTCAGGCACTGGCAGGCCAGCGGAACCGGCGTCCCCGTCATCGCGGTGAACGTCTCCGCCCACCAGCTCATGGGTCCCGCGTTCGCGCAGACCGTCGAGCGTGTCCTGGACGCGACCGGCGTGGACCCGCACGGCCTGAGCCTCGAGGTCACCGAAACCGTGTTCCTGGCTGACATGTCAAGGGCGGTCACCGTCATGCAGGACGTCAAGGACCTCGGCGTGGGGCTCTCACTGGACGACTTCGGCACCGGCTACTCGTCACTCAACTACCTGCGCCGATTCCCTTTCGACCGCGTCAAGATCGACCGGAGCTTCACTGCGGACGCCGAGACCGACATGGTCACCCAGCGCTTGATCGGCGCCATGATCGACTTCAGTCACGGCATGGACCTCACGGTCATCGCCGAAGGTATCGAGACGTCACAGGAGCTGACCCAGATGACAGGTCTGGGCGCCGATGAGGCCCAGGGGTACCACCTGAGCCACCCACTGACCAAGGACCGGCTCGAGGAGTTCGCGCAGAGCACTACACGACCGGGAGCCGGCTGACTCCGCGAGCCCGACCACGCCTCGCCGGCACGTCATAAACGTCCTCGCGGCTAGACTCGCGTCCCGTCTGCCCGACAGGAGCCGCGTTGCCCACGTTCGTCCGCCAGCTGTCCCGGTACGTACGGACCCAGGTCACGGGGTGGCGCCTGCCGCTGGTCATCGCGGTCTTCGTCTTTCTCAGCAGCTGGCTGGCCATGTGGCTGCTGGAGCCGGCGGGCAACGCCATCACCAAGCCCGAGAACTACTGGTGGTACTTCGTCGTCACCGCCGCCACCGTGGGATACGGGGACCTCTTCCCGGAGTCCGTCGGGGGCCGCCTGGTGGGTGCGTACGTCATCGTCGGCGGCATCGTCACGTTGACCGTGCTCTTCACCCAGCTGGCGGACTACGTGCAGTCGATCAGAGGGAGACGCATGAGGGGCATCGTCGGGTTGGACCTCACTGACCACGTCGTGGTGCTGGGATACCTACCGGGACGGACCGAGCGCATCGTGAACGAGCTGACCGCTGAAGGACGGTTGGAGGTCGCCCTCTGCGCCTGGGACGACGTCGCCCAGAACCCCATGCCGGAGCATCCCGCGGTGCACTTCGTGCGCGGCGACCTCGCGAACGTGGACGTGATGACGCGGGCCTGCGTCGACCGGGCGAGAACGGCGTTGATCGACGGTCGGGACGACAACGAGAGCCTGGCCATCGCGGTGGCCGTCGACCACGTGAAGCCAGACATCCACATGGTGGTCGCACTGCGC
>JAQSWV010000105.1 GCA_029266455.1 Nocardioidaceae bacterium | reverse complement strand
AGCAGCACTTCAGTGACCCCGCTGGTCCACGAGCTGGCCGTTGACGGGTATCCCGTCGCGGTGACGTGCCGGGTGCTGAAGGTGTCGACCTCGACGTACATGACTGGCTCAAGGGCCGTCCGCCTTCGAGCTGGGACCTGTCCGACGCCTACCTGCTGGATGCGATCATCGACATCCATCGCATTGCCCGCGGCACCTACGGGGTGCGGCGTGTCACGCCAGCTCACCTTGGGCCGACTGCTTACGTGCTGCCGGCAGCGGGTGGAGCGGCTGATGCGCACGGCCTGCAAGGGGTCCACCGGCGCCGGTGGCGCCACGGACACCGCTCCCCGGCAGTGTTTCAGGACCTGGTCAAGCGACAGTTCACCGCCGTCGCCCGCCGCGGTGAGGTCGCCGGCTGAGCGACGCCCACCCCGCGATGCACCTACACCCTCTGACGTGTTGTGTGCCTCTCAGTGCCGGGCCGGGGTTCTTTGAGGGCGAGACGATGGGTGGGAGGCTCGCCTGAGTCTCCGGGCGCCCTGGTCTCCTCGGTTCGTCGGAGGAGTGATTCGTATGACCGTTGTCGACCGCAGACCTGACATCACGTCCATGGTGGCGTCCCGGCGCACCCGGATGTGGTTCGTATTCGCGCTGACGGCCCTCGCCCTGCTGGCGGTGCTGGAGTTGAGGGTCTGGAGCGGTGTCGTGGTCGCCGCCGCGGCCGGACTCAGCGTCGTTCCGGGGATGCTGCCGCGGACCCGCCGGGTGGTCGACGCCCAGGACCTTGTCGTGGTCAGCGGGCTCTACCTGGTTGTCGTGGCTGGGTTGTGGTTCGCCTTCAGGGTGTTCACGACGGATCAGGTCCTAGGCCTGTTCCTCTGCTTCGCCACGGGGCTGTTGGTAGGGGTCGTCGGTCCGGTGGTCTACCAGGTGTGGGTCCGCGGGCGCGACCTGCGCTCACTCGGCATCGGCGGCCACGAGTGGCGGGCCACGCTGTGGATGGGTCTGGCGCTGGCGGGCGTGCAGTTCGCTGTGACCCTGTGGGGCTACCGCCTGCCTGCGGCTGAGGAGTGGGTGCCGCTGCTGGGCATGTCGTTGGTGGTCGGGTTGTTCGAGGCGGTGTTCTTCCGCGGGTTCGTGCAGGGTCGACTCGAGGCCAGCTTCGGCCCGGTGGCTGGCGTGGCCGGCGCGGCGGTGCTGTATGCCGGGTACCACGTCGGGTACGGGATGGGGGTCTCGGAGATGTGGTTCCTGCTGGGCCTGGGGGTGCTCTACGCGGTGGTCTACCGGCTGACGACGAACATCCTGATCGTGTGGCCGCTGCTCACCCCGATCGGCGCCTTCTTCAACAACGTCGACGCCGGCGACATCGACCTGCCCTGGGCCTCACTGGCCGGCTTCGCCGACGTGGCCGCGGTGATGGCCGCTTCACTGTGGCTGGCGCGGCGGCACATCCGCCGCACACAGCGGGATCGGGCAACCGTGAGCAGCGATGTGATGTCTTCTGCGCGCGAGCTGGAACGTGACCACCGCACCGGAAGTGAAGGCGCGTGATCGGGGCCACGGACCCCACCAAGCGCTACGGCGAAGATACTGCCTGGACGGACTCTCGTTCGAGGTGATGCCGGGCACGGTAACCGGGTTCCTGGGCCCCAACGGGGCGGGAAGTCGACCACGATGCTGATGATCGTCCGGCTGGACCACCCGACCCGGGGCAAGGTCACGGTCAACGGCCGACGGTATGCCACCCACGCCGCGCCGCTGCGCGAGGTCGGGATCCTTCTCGATCCCTGGGCGACCCGGCCACGCTGATCCTGGACGAGCCGGTCAACGGGGTGGACCCCGAAGGGGTGAAGTGGGTGCGCACCATGGTGCGCCGGCTGGCGGACCAGGGGCCGCACGGTGTTCATCTCCTCTAACCTTGAGGGGCCCGACCTGCAGTCACATCACGGTGGGCCCCGTGGGGCTCGAACCCACAACCTACGCAGTGCTGAACGGCGTCGCTCAGCCGGCAACAACGTGGTCGTTGATGTGCGAACACACGACTGGGTGCTGGGGGCTGGTAGTGGTCGGTTCCGCCTGTATGTGTCCGCACGTGTCCCCTCGGCCGGTGCGCGAGGGCGGACCGTCGGAAGCAGCCGCACGCCGGCGCCCGCCCTCCGGTGGACTGCCCTCGACACCGGGCGGCCGGTGGCATTGACTGCGGCCATGGAGGCTGCTGCGATCGTCGTTCCCGCCCTGGTGCACACGGCCGGGGCCGAGGGGCCGCCGCCCTTCCTCGTCTCGACAGCCGTGCTCGTCGTGGCTGCCGCCGTCATCGGGTACGTGTCGGTGCGCGCGAGGGTGGTCCCGATCGTCGGCTTCCTGCTGGCCGGCGTCGTGATCGGTCCCACCCAGCTCGGACTGGTGGGCGAGGTGGAGACCGTGGAGGCCGCCGCAGAGGTCGGCGTCATCTTCCTCCTGTTCATCATCGGCATCGAGTTCTCCCTCGAGCGGCTGACCGCGATGCGCACCTGGATCGTGCTGGGTGGTCTGCTGCAGGTGGGTCTGGCGGTCGGGCTCGTAGCGGCGCTGTGCGTCGCCCTCGGGGTGGGGTGGCGTGACGCCGTCTTCACCGGCTTCCTCGTCTCGCTCTCGAGCACCGCGATCGTGCTCAAGCTCCTCGGTGACGCACGCGAGACGACGACGGTGCGCGGCCGGCTGGCCGTGGCGCTCCTGGTGTTCCAGGACCTCGCCGTCGTGGCGATGGTCCTCTTCGTGCCGCTGCTCGGTGCGGGCGCGGGTGAGGGCGCGGGCTCCTCCACGGCCGACCTCGTCATCGCGCTCGGGACGGCCGTCGGCATCATCACCGTGGTGCTCGTCGGAGCGCGACGCGTCCTTCCGCCCGTGCTAGAGCGGGTGGCGCGCACGTGCTCGCCGGAGGTCTTCCTGCTCACCGTCCTCGCGGTCTGCTTCGGCACGGCGACACTGACGGCCCTGGCCGGGGTGTCCCTCTCCCTGGGCGCATTCCTGGCCGGTCTGCTGGTGGGCGAGTCCCGGCTCAGCTCCCAGGCCCTGGGGGAGATCCTCCCCCTGCAGATCCTGTTCTCGGCGGTCTTCTTCGTCTCGGTCGGCATGCTGCTCGACGTGAGGTTCGTCCTGGAGAACCTCCCCGTGGTGGTGGGCGGTGTCCTCGCGGTCTTCCTCGTCAAGCTCGTCACGACCTGGGGGGCCATCGGCGTCCTGCGACGCAGCAGTGGAGGGATCACAGCCGGACCGGCGCTCGGCTCGGCCCTCCTGCTCGCCCAGATCGGGGAGTTCTCCTTCGTCCTCGAGACGGTCGGGCGCGACTCCGGCCTGTCGCCGGGAGGACTCGGCGAGGACGGTTCGCAGGCGTTCATCGCCGTGTCCGTGCTCCTGCTGCTCGCGACACCGGCCATGGCAGCGCTCGGACGACGCGTCGAGGCCCGGCTCGACGCCCGCGACGATGCGCGACGGCAGGCGGCCTCGGCCGGCACCCGAGCGGCTGACCGCACCGTCGACGACGCACCCCAGGACGACGGTGGCCGTCAGGTGCTGTTGTCCGGGTGGGGCCCGGCCACGCGGGCGGTCGCCCGGGAGCTACGGGCACGAGGCATCCCGCTGACCGTCATCACGCTGAGTCCGGACGGCGCCGCGGAGGCCGAGGCTGACGGGCACCGCGTCGTCATGGGCGACTCGACCAAGCAGGCCGTGCTCGAGATGGCCGGGCTCGATCGCACCAGGTTGCTGGTGGTCGCGGAGGACGACCACGACCGGACCCTGCAGATCGCCGGTGTGGTCGCGGGCCTCGCCCTGTACGAGGTGCCCGTCCTGGCTCGACCGCTGGGCGGCACGGACCTCGCCGAGCTGGCGCACGTCGGGGTGCACCGCGTGGTCGACCCCGAAGGAGCGTCCCGCCACGCCCTCACCAATGCGGTCCTCACGGCACTCGGGGACGACGGCGGCCCGTTGCCGCAGGTGCTGCTTCCCGTCGCCGCGGGGGCGGACCAGCAGCCGGCCGGGACGACCTCGGTGACGAGCACCGTCGACATGTCCCGGGTCGTCGCCGTCCGCCCGGACCCCCAGCAGCCCGCCTGTGGCCACCTCGACCCGGTTCCGCCGGTGCTCCCGACGGCAGCCGGCTGCGAGGAGTGCCTGCGGCTCGGGACCTCGTGGGTGCACCTGCGCGTCTGCACCGGCTGTGGCGCGGTGGGGTGCTGCGACTCGTCGCCCGGGCAGCACGCCCGCGCCCATGCGAGCACGTTCGGGCACCCGGTTATCGCATCGCTGGAGCCGGGCGAGTCCTGGGCGCACTGCTACGAGGACCTGATGACGGTGTACGGGCCGGAGCCGGTCGGCTGACCCGTCGCGCCTACCCGGGCTGCCCGGCCCGGGGCGGGCGTCAGCCGGCCGTGCGGTCAGCTGCCGGCCGGGGTGACGCCGAACATGAGCACCCGGCGCTCGATGTCGTAGTGCACGGTGCCGGTGTTGACGAGCAGGTCCTCGAGGCTATCGGCCTCGTCCGGATCGAGTGTCAGCACCTCTTCCCGTGACCTAGACCCCGACCGCGGCTCTCTTCGTGCGGAACGCACCGTCATCCGGGTCAGAGGTAAGGGCCTCGTCGCCTCCCGCCCGAAGTCCCGCGCGTCCCGCCGGATCCTCGTGCTCCCCGGCTGGTGCGTACCGATGCTCGTAGCCGGGCGCCAGCAAGTCGGGGGAACGGATGGGCCAGTGTTCCCCGACGCCGTGGGCGGCTATCGCGACCGGAACAACGTCGGTGCCGCCTTTCGCCGCGTCCGAGCCGGCACGGACGTCGAGTGGGTAACGCCGCACACGTTCCGCAAGACGGTCGCCACTCTCCTCGACAGCAAGGGAGCCAGCGCTCGGATGGTCGCCGACCAACTAGGCCGCTCCAGGATCTCGATGACCCATGACGTCTACAGGGGACGGCGGGCGGTCTCTCCCGACCTTGCCGCGGCGCTCGAGTCGCTTGACGAGGACCAGCGTCCGCGGCCTCGCGATGCTGGCGAGCGGTGAGCGC
>JAQSWV010000104.1 GCA_029266455.1 Nocardioidaceae bacterium | reverse complement strand
CTGGCCGCGGACCGTCGGGCAGGTCCCGCTGATCTACTCGCACACCATCTCGCACGAGCCGGACAACCAGCGCCGCCGCTACTGGGACGAAGCCAGCACACCGCTGTTCCCCTTCGGACACGGGTTGAGTTACGGCCGGTTCGCCTATGCCGACCTCACCGTCGACCCGCCGGCCCTTCCCCGCGACGGAGCCGTCACCGTGTCGGTCCGGGTGACCAACACGTCCGAGCGCGAGGCCGCGGAGGTCGTGCAGCTCTACCTCCACCAGCGCCACGGGTCCGCGTCCCGCCCGGTGCGGGAGCTGAAGGGCTTCCAGCGCGTGGTCGTTGCGGGAGGTGCGTCGCAGCAGGTGCAGTTCACGATCGGCCCCGACGAGCGACGCTACTGGAGCACCACGGCACGGGACTGGGTCCTCGACAGCTCCGTCTTCGACGTCTGGGTCGGCACCGACTCCACGGCGGAGCTGACCGGCACGTTCGAGGTCACACCGGCATGAGGTGAATGTCGCGCTTGCCCGCTCAGAGGTCCATGGCTGCGCGGAGGGCGTTGTCGACGGAGCGCTGCTCGTCACCGCTGATGCTGCCGGCCAGCTCGCCGAGCCGACGCCGCATGACCTGCTCGATCGTCGTCACGACAGCCCAGCCGTGGTCCTCGAGATGCACCGAGAGGAGAGAGCCCGGGTCACGGTCGACCACCTGCAGCCCGAGGACGACCGGGATCGCGGATGCGTTGAGTGCGTCTGCCGAGACGACCAAGCGGCTCAGCGACTGGCCAGGACGAGGCAGAACCGGTGTGTAGGCGTAGACCTCACCTCGGTGCAGCGTCACTCAGCGGGCCTCGTCGAGCGCGGCCGCGGTCTCGGCCAGCGCGTCTTCCGCGTAGGTCGGGTTGGCTGCGTACCACGCGGCCAGCTGCTCGCCGGCCTCACGAAGTTCGTCGTCCCGGACGAGCTTGGCAAGGTAGGCAGAGGCGCCGCCGGGACGTCGTGCTCCGCACTGGCGAACCCGCTTCGCCACGGCTGATTCGAAGCTCACCGTCAGGCGCTCTGCGCTCATGCACAGGACCGTACGCGGTGTCGTATGCGAGTGTCCACGTACGCTCGTCAGCACGGGCGGTTGAGAACGACGAACGGCCGGCACCCGTTCGGATGCCGGCCGCGGTCGGAACGGTCAGTGGATGTGCGCCCCGCCGTTCACGTCGTACGTCGCACCGGTGATGTAGCCGGACTCCTCGCGGCACAGGTACGTGATGAGGTCGGCGACGTCGGCCGCCCGGCCCTTGCGGCCGACCGGCACGCCCGCGAGCACCTGCTTCTCCTTCTCACCGACCAGTTTTCCGGCGGTGATGTCGGTGTCGATCAGGCCTGGGGCCACGGAGTTGACCGTGACGCCTCTCGGGCCGAGCTCGCGGGCCAGTGCCCGGGCGAACCCGAGCTGGCCCGCCTTCGCCGCGGAGTAGGCGACGCCGCCGAAGACGCCACCGCCGCGTTCGGCGGACACCGACGACAGGAACACGATCCGTCCGAAGCCGCGCTCGGCCATGCCGGGTGCGAGCCGGCGCGTGACGTTGTACGAGCCGCCGACGTTCACCGCGAAGATGCGCTCCCACTCCTCGCCGGTGACCTCGAGGAAGGGGGTCGGTGAGGTGATGCCGGCGTTGTTGACCAGCGCACCGACCGGTGGGACGGCGTCTTCGACGACGCCGAGCGCGACCTCGACCGATGCGGCGTCGGTGATGTCGCAGCCGGCGCCGACGGCGTGGCGGCCGTGGCGCTCGGCGACCTCGTTGGCCGCGTCCTTCGCTCCGGCCTCGTCGAGGTCGAGGATCGCGACGTTCCAGCCGGCGGCGGCGAGGGCGTGTGCGGTGGCGCGGCCGATTCCGCGCGTGGAACCGGCGCCGGTGACGACGGCAGTCTTATCCGAGACGGACATGGTTCTCTCCTGAAGATCAGACGGTGGGCGGAGCGGGGTCGACCGCACGGGCAGCGTGGCTGTCGAGCTCGGCCTTGACCCGGCTGACGACCGAGTCGGTGGACAGCCCGTAGCGGTCGTGCAGGGTGGGAAGGGCGCCGGCGGCGAGGAACTCGTCGGGCAGCGCGACCGGCACGACCCGCGTCCCGACCCCGGCGAAGGCCAGCGTCGCGGCGACGGCCTCGGAAAGCCCGCCGACCACCGTGTGGTTCTCCAGGGTGACAACGAGCCGGTCGGTCCGCGCGGCCCGCAGGATCGCGTCGCGGTCCAGTGGCTTGATCGTCGGCACGTGCAGCACGGCGACGTCGACGTGGTCCGCCTCGAGCCGGGCCGCGGCTTGCAGCGCCCGCATCGTCATCAGCCCCGTGGAGATGAGCACGACGTCGCGGCCGGTCCGCAGCTCGGCTGCCTTGCCGAGCTCGAACCGGTAGTCGTACTCGTCGAGCACGGTCGGCACCTGCCCGCGCAGCAGCCGCAGGTAGGTCGGCCCTGCGTGGGCGGCGAGCTGCGGGACGGACTGCTCGAGGTCCGTCCACCGAGTCGCAGGGGTCGACGATCGTGAGGTTGGGGCAGCCGCGCAGGATCGCCAGGTCCTCGGTGGCCTGGTGGCTGGGCCCGTACCCGGTGGTGAGTCCGGGCAGTGCCCCGACGACGTTGACGTTCAGGTTGGGCTCGGCGATGTCGAGGCACAGGAAGTCGTAGGCGCGCCGGGTCGCGAACACCGAGTAGGTCGAGGCAAACGGGACGAGCCCGACCTCGGCCATGCCGGCCGCGGCGCCGAGCATCGCCTGCTCGGCCATGCCCATCTGGAAGAACCGCTGCGGGTGGGCGTCGCGGAAGATGTGCATGTCGGTGTACTTGGCCAGGTCCGCCGACAGCCCGACTATCTCCGGGCGCTCCTCGGCCAACCTGGCCAGGGCGTGCCCAAACGGGGCGGGGGCGGTCTTCTGGCCGGGGTCGGCGAACGAGGCGATCATCGCCGAGGTGGTGAGCCGCTTCTTCTGGGGCACGGCCGGCACGGCTTCCGGCGCGGGAGTTGTTGTGGTCATCGGGTCTGCCCTTCGGTGTCGTGTCCTGCGGCGAGCTGGTCGCGGGCGATCTGCCACTCGTGCTCGGAGACACGCATGAAGTGGGCCTTCTCGCGTGTTTCGAGCAGCGGCACGCCGCGGCCGATGCGGGTGTCGCAGATCAGCACCCCGGGCGAGCCCGTGTGAGCGCGCAGCTCGTCGAACGCGTCGACGAGCGCGTCGATGTCGTTGCCGTCCACGCGCAGCGCGTGCCACCCGAATGCCTGCCACTTCTCGGTGACCGGTTCGGTGCGCAGGACCCCGGCCGTGGGGCCGTCGGCCTGCAGGGCGTTGACGTCCACGATCGCGGTGACGTTGTCCAGGCCGTGGTGTGCGGCCTGCATCGCGGCCTCCCAGGTCGAGCCCTCGTCGAGCTCGCCGTCGGAGAGCAGGTTGTAGACCCGGGCCGGGTTGCCCTGGTGGCGCAGCCCCAGTGCCATGCCGGTGGCGACGGCCAGGCCGTGGCCCAGCGAGCCGCCGGAGATCTCCATGCCCGGCGTGTAGGAGGCCATGGCCGACATCGGCAGCCGGGAGTCGTCCGAGCCGTAGGTCTCGAGCTCCTCGACCGGGATGATCCCGGCCTCGGCGAGTGCCGCGTACAGCGCGATGGCGTAGTGGCCGATCGAGAGCAGGAACCGATCGCGATCGGGCCAGTGCGGGTCGTCGGGCCGGTGGCGCAGCTGGTCAGTGTAGGCCACGGCCAGCACGTCGGCGATGCCGAGCGCCTGGCCGATGTAGCCCTGGCCCTGGACCTCGCCCATGCTCAGCGCGTTGAGTCGGATGCGGTAGGCCGCCTCGCGGACTCGCTCGAGGCGCTTCGCGCGATCATCGGTGGCGGCCGGGATCGTGGATGCGGTGGTGTGCATGGCGGTCATCGGTCAGCTCCCGCTCGTGGTCTCGGTGCGGTTCCTGATCTCTGGGCGAGCCGCGGGCTCGGTGCCCTCGGCGGCCAGCGCGCGCTCGAGGGCGGCGACCTCCTCGCGCTCGGCGCGTCCCCAGGTCTCCCGGGTGACGAGCGCGGCGACCAGGCCAAGCAGGCCGTAGAAGCTGAACAGCACGGCCGGGCCGATCCAGCCCGTGCTGATATACAGCGCGGTCGCGATCAGCGGGGTGAACCCCGAGACGACCGCGGAGAACTGGTAGGCCAGCGAGGCGCCGGTGGTGCGGGTCTTGGCATTGAACAGCTCGGAGAACCACGCGCCCTGCACTCCGGCAAGCGAGTTCTGGCAGACCGAGTAGCTCACGATGAACGCGACGACGATCAACACCGCGGAGCCGGTGTTGACCACCAGGAACAGCGGGATACCCCACAGGAGCATGACGGCGGTGCCCAGGATGTACACCGGCCGGCGGCCGATCTTGTCGGTCCAGGCGCCGAAGTAGGTGGTGGCGAAGATCCCGATCGCGGCTGCGATCATGGTCGCGGTCAGCGTCACCGGTCGGTCCGCCAGATCCTCCTCGGCGATGTAGGACAGCATGAACGTCACCGACACCGCGTAGCCCGCCGTCTCGGCGATCCGCAGGCAGAACGCGCGCAGGATGTTGCGCCAGTCGTCGCGCAGGACCTCGACCAGCGGGTTCTTGGACACATCCCCCTCGGCCTTGAGCTCCTCGAACTCCGGGGACTCCTCGACCTTGAGCCGGATGATGATGCCCACCGCGATCAGAATCGCGGACAGCAGGAAAGGCACCCGCCACGCCCACTGGTCACCCAGCGGCACGCTCACGAGGAAGGCGAGGTTTGCCAGGAGCAGACCGACCGGGAACCCGGCCTGGGTGATGCCGGTGTAGAGGCCTTTCTTGCGCCACGGAGCATGTTCGAAGCACATGAGGATCGCCCCGCCCCACTCGGCGCCGAACGCCAGGCCCTGCACGACCCGCACGATCACCAGCAGGATCCCGGCCCACACCCCGACCTGCTGGTAGGTGGGCAGAAGGCCGATGAGCACGGTCGCGATGCCCATCAGCAGCAACGACCCGACCAGCACCGGCTTGCGACCGATCCGGTCGCCGAGGTAGCCGCCGATGATCCCCCCGAGGGGACGGACCGCGAAACCGATGCCGAGGGTGGCGAAGGACAGCAGCGTCCCCGACAGCGGGTCGTTCGCGGGGAAGAAGACGGTGTTGAAGTACAGCGCCGCGGCGATGCCGAAGCCGATGAAGTCGTAGGTCTCGATCGTCGCTCCGACGGAGCAGCCGATCGCGACCTTCTTCTTCATCGGGGTGCCCTCGATGGGGTGCCAGTGGGCGACCTCCTGGAGGTGGGGGTCCGGCAGCGGTGGGTGTCGTTCGGTCATGGCGGCTCTCCGATGAGTCAGGAGGGATCTGGGTGGGGAGGCTGCCAGCACAACCTGTTGCTGCTAGCCCCCAACAGTCCGACTGTTAACATTCAGACCGTTGGAGAGAAGGGTGAGCGGTTCACAAGGTCATGTCAACACTCGGCATTCGGACTCACCTGGATGGCGGCAGGTACCGGTAAAGGGCTTGCGCGGCGCGAGCGTGACGTTGGCTGCTACCGCAACGACTGTGGGGTTAACCGTCACGTCGAACCGCGCGCCGAACCGCGCGCGTCGTGGCGCGGCAGATCCGCACTCTGCGGACAGATCGGTAGGGCGACCCTCAGCGCGAGGGGTCGTCCGGCGCGTACTGCGCAGCTGCCGCTGCCATGTGCTCGTGGACGATGCTCTGCGCCGCGGCGGCGTCGCCGCTCTCGATCGCGTTGACGATCAGTGCGTGGCGGTCGCGCGCCATCATCGACGGGGCGTTCGGCGACTCACCGTTCATGATCGTGATGCGGATCCGGCCTTCCAGGTACTGCCACGAGTCGACCAGCATGGAGTTGCCGGAGCGCCGGCAGAGCAGCAGGTGGAATCCGAGATCGGCTTTGAGCTTCGTGGCGAAGTCGCCGTCGCCGTCGAGCTGGTCCAGCGCCGCCCGGAGCGTCGCGACTGCCTCGTCCCGGTTCGGCGACGCGATGATCTCAGCGGCAGCGAGCCCCTCCAGCGCTGCGCGCACCCGAAACAGCTCGCGCACCTCCGTGGGCGACACCGCGTTGACCCGCAGCATGCCGCGGTTGCCGGCGGTCACCAGCCCCTCCTGCTGCAGGTGGCGCAGCGCCTCCCGCACGGTGCCGCGGCTGATCCCGAGGTGCTTGGCCAACTCCACCTCGCCCAGGTGGTCCCCGGGGCGGTACTGGCCGGACGTGATCGCCGAGCGAAGCGCCTCCATCGCCCGTTCCCGCAGGGTGGTGCGGTCGAGGCTCGACAACGGTTCGACGCTCACGGGCACCTCCTCGGTCGGAGCCGAGCCTATCAGCCCACTGTCAACAGTCGTACAAGCCTCGCCGTTCGGTCGGCGGTCCGCACGAGCCGCGGCCTGTGGCCGGCATCGGTACCGTCCTTTACGTCGCGCACGGGTCTGCAGGCCGGAGGGGATGAGCGACGATGACGGGTCCGGCGATCGGGGTGCTGCTGCCACGTGATCTTCCGCCGGACCACCTGGTGAGCTTCGCACGGCGCGCCGAAGAGCTGGGATTCGCCGAGCTCTGGGTCGTCGAGGATCTCGGCTTCGCCGGTGGGGTCGCGCAGGCCGCGACGGCGCTGGCGAGCACCACGACCCTCACGGTCGGAATCGGGATCCTGCCGGCCGGTGCACGCAACGTCGCGTTCGCGGCCATGGAGCTGACCACGATGGCGCGGCTCTTCCCGGGCCGGCTCCGGGCCGGGATCGGGCACGGCATGCCGGCGTGGATGCGCTCGGTGGGGGCGTGGCCGTCGAGCCCGGTCACGTTGCTCGAGGAGTACGTCCGTGCCCTCCGCGCGCTGCTGCGGGGGGAGCGGGTGGCGGTTCAGGGCCGGTTCGTGCAGCTGGATGGCGTGCAGCTGGAAGCAGCGGCCCACCCGGTGCCCCCGGTGCTCGCCGGTGTGCGAGGGCCGAAGTCGCTCGGCGTCGCCGGGGCAGTGGCCGACGGGGTGATCCTCGCCGAGCCGACGGCACCGGAGTATGTGGCGCAGGCTCTCGAGCACGTGGGCCGTGCGCACGTGCAGGTCGTCGCGTTCGCTCTCGCGGCCGTCGACGACGACGCGAGCGCGGCTGTCGCGCGGGTCCGGCCGGCGCTCGCGGTGGTCGGTGAGCCCGATTGGGCGGCCCACCTGGCTCCTCTCCCGTTCGCCGAGGAGCTGGCGGAGCTGCGGGCAACCGCCGGGTCGGCGGACGGCGTCGCGGAGGCACTGCCGGACGAGTGGGTGCGGTGGCTGGCGCTCGCCGGGTCGCCGGAGGAGGTTCGAGCCTCGTTGACGCGGCAGCACGAGGCCGGGGCGCAGACGGTGGTGCTGATCCCGGTGGGGAGCGACCCGTTGGCCCGGCTGCCCGAGCTGGCTCGCGTGATTCGGTAGCAGCCCGTCCGGGCGGTCAGGTGTCGCGCAACGCTCGGTGAACCGCGGCGACCACAACCGACCCCTCGCCGACGCCTGACGCGACGTGCTTGGTCGAGTCGGCGCGG
>JAQSWV010000103.1 GCA_029266455.1 Nocardioidaceae bacterium | reverse complement strand
GTCTGGACCGCGACGTCAGTCGTCACGGTCGCGGGCACTGGTCAGCCTCAGCTCACCGCATACGCGGTCTGCACTGCATAGCACCTAGCTCAACGACAATGCGGGCCCGCCAGATCCTGACGGGCCCGCATTCGCCGTCCGAGCCTGACGCGTCCATCGCAGGGTCACACTGGTGCGATGGGCGGCTGGGCGACAGGGGTGGCGGGGGCCGCAGGCGCCGGGCTCCTGCTCTGGCTCGGGCTACTGCTTGCACTGTGGATCACGGGCCCGACTGCGCTGACCGCCCGGGCGGCCCTCCGGCTGCTTCCCGACGTGATCAGGCTGCTGCGCCGCCTCGCCGGTGACCCTGGTCTGCCACCTGGCGTCGCCGCCGCCCGAGCCGTCAGCCGGCCGCCTCGCGTACCTCCATCTCGGCAACTGCCTGCACCATGGCAAGAAGCTCGGGATCGAGTCCCGGCGAGAACTCGTCGCGCCGCTCGGGCGCCATCTGGAGCGGAGCGCCCTCGGGCATGACCGCCGTGGTGAGCTCGGTGCCGTCGTTCGACGGGGACGCACCGCGGTACAGCTTGTCCGCCTGGCTGACGTTGTCGGCACTGAACGTGTACTGGACGCTTTGCAGCCCCTGGTCGAGCAGCTTCTTGACCTCGGGGAAGCGCTCCGCTGTGGTCTTCGGGATCGGGAGCGTCTTGCCCCAGTCGACCCCGAGGCTCTCGAGCGCCTTGGCGTACGCGTTCTCGTGCGCCTGGTCCCGGACGATGAGATAGGCGATGGTCGACCGCGCGGTCTTGTTGTCGGTCATCTCGTAGATACGGCACTTCTGCAGCCGCCCGGTCGACTCCAGCATGAGGTTGTACAGCAGGTCGAGGATCAGGTTGCCGCTGTTGTAGACGTACGAACCGAGCCACGGGTTGCCTGCGGCGTCGACGGGCAGCGCGCCCTGCGCACCCACCAGGTAGTGGTGGATGTTGCTGGTGTCCAGCGCGATCGAGAGTGGCGTGGCTCCCTTGGCGCCCGGCTCGTCGATCGGGTCGGTCTTCTTGCCGTTGTAGGCGGGCGAGCCGTCGAGGAGCCGGGCGATCGTCGTGGCGATGAGCTCGACGTGTCCGATCTCCTCGGTGCCGATGCCGTACAGCAGATCCTGGTACGGCTTGGACGCCTGGTCACCACGGAAATTGAAGCTCTGGAAGAGGTACTGCATCATCGTGCGCATCTCGCCGAACTGCCCGCCGAGTCCCTCCTGGAGGGCGTTGGCAGCGGCCGGGTCGGGCTCGTCGGGCACGATCTCGTTGATGAGCAGTTGGGTGTGCAGGAACATGGGTTCTCCTGGGGTGTCGGAGCAGCGGCGAATGTGGCAACCGAGTGGAGAGGCACGGCTCCCGGCCTCCGGCGGCCAGTCAAACCCATGCTGGGCGAGGCGCAACCGGTGACGCATCGGCCTACGCTGCCGGTCTGATGAAGATCACCGCCATTCGCCTCGACCGCCTGCGGCTCGAGCTCGATCCGCCGTTCCGCGCGGCCTGGGACCCCCGACCGCGCCGGCACTTCGATGCCACGCTGGTACGCGTGGAGACCGACGAGGGTCTCACCGGCATCGGGTCGGGTGACACGATGACCGGGTTCGAGCCGTACACCGACGTGTTCGTCGGCCACGACCCGCTGGCACTGGCCCGGCATGTCCGCGCGATCGAGTCGATCAACTTCCACGCCGGGCGCTTCTGGCCGCTCGAGGCGGCGCTGTGGGACATCGCCGGCCAGGTGGCCGGTCTGCCGGTGGCCACGCTGCTCGGCAACAGCACCCGCCGGCTGCCGGCGTACATGTCCACCGGGCAGCTGATGTCACCGCAGCAGCGGGTGGACGCGACGCTGGCGGGGCGCGAGCGTGGCTTCCGGGCCACCAAGATCCGCATCGCCCCCTCCGCGCTCGCCGAGGGGGTGGCGACCGTGCGCGCGGTGCGCGAAGCCCTGGGCGACGACTTCACCGTGCTCATCGACCTCAACCAGTCGTGGCGGATGGCCGGAGACGTCGCACCCGCCCTCGACGTCAAGACGGTCGCCGGCACGGTTGCGGAGCTGTCCGAGCTGGGCGTCGGCTGGGTCGAGGAGCCGCTCCCGTACGGCGACGTGTCGGGGCTCGCCGAGCTGCGCCGCACCGCGACGACCCGCATCGCCGGAGGGGAGATGCTGGCGACCTTCGACGACGCGCTCCGGCTGCTGGAGCACGACGCCCTCGACGTCTACCAGATGGACTGCGTGCTCTCGCTCGGCATCTCCCGGTGCCGGACCTTCGCCGAGCTGGCCCGGCACCGGCACCGGGACTTCACGCCGCACACCTGGACCAACGGCATCGGCGTGCTCACCAACCTGCACCTGGCTGCCGGGGTGGGGGCAGGCCCGTGGTTCGAGTTTCCTGACGACCCCGATGGCTGGACCTCAGCGCGCCGCGACTTCATGCTCGCGGAGCCGGTGTGCGTCGACGCCGACGGCTGTGTCACCGTGCCGGAGGCGCCGGGTCTCGGCGTCGTACTCGACGAGGACGCAGTGTCCCGCTGGAGGGTCTCGTGACCAGGCTGCTCGACCGGACGCACACCGAGTGGGAAAGCGCTGCGGCGGCACTGCGGCCGGAGGGGCGCCTGTTCGTCGACGGCGGATACCTCGACGCGGCCAGTGGCGAGACCTTCGAGTCCCGGTCGCCGCGGGACGGCACGGTGGTGGCACGCGTCGCCCGTGGCGGAGCTGCTGACGTCGACCGCGCGGTCGCCTCGGCGCGCGCCGCCTTCGACGACGGCCGCTGGCGCAACCGCTCCCCCCGATCCCGCAAGAACACGATGCTGCGCTGGGCCCAGCTGGTGCGCGACTCTGCTGAGCAGCTGGCGCTGCTGGAGAGCCTCGACATGGGCAAACCCGTCGTGGAGTCCGTACGCGTCGACGTCGCCGCGGCCGCAGGCACGCTCCAGTGGTACGCCGAGTCGCTGGACAAGGTCTACGACGAAGTCGCACCGAGCGGTCCGGGACAGCTGGTCACCATCACCCGTGAGCCACTGGGTGTCATCGGCGCGGTGGTCCCGTGGAACTACCCGCTGATCATCAGCACCTGGAAGCTCGCACCGGCGCTCGGCACCGGGAACTCGGTGGTGCTCAAACCGGCCGAGCAGTCGTCACTGTCGGCGCTGCTGCTGGCCCGGCTGGCGGTCGAGGCGGGCGTGCCCGAGGGGGTGCTCAACGTGGTGACCGGGATGGGTCCGGAGGCGGGGCAGGCGCTGGGCCGCCACGACGACGTGGACAAGATCGTGTTCACCGGCTCCGGCGCGGTCGGCCGGATGTTCCTCCGCTACGCCGGAGAGTCGAACGGCAAGCAGGTCCAGCTCGAGGCGGGCGGGAAGTCGCCGCAGCTGGTGCTCGCCGACGCCGCCGACCTCGACGCCGTCGCTCAGGCGGTGTCCTGGGGGATCTGCTACAACGCCGGCCAGACCTGCAACGCGGGCTCCCGGCTGGTCGTCGATCGGTCGGTCAAGGACGAGCTGCTGGCCAAGGTGCTCGAGGTCAACCGGCAGTTCGTGGTCGGCGACCCACTCGACCCGGCCACGTCCATGGGCGCCATCGTCGACGGGGCACAGCTCTCCAAGGTCCTGGGGTACGTCGAGTCGGCACGCGCGGGCGGCGCCGACGTCATCGGCGGGCGTCGGCTGCGCGAGGACAGCGGCGGCTACTTCGTCGAGCCGACGGTGCTCGACCGGGTGGCGGGAGACAGCTCGGCAGTACGGGAGGAGATCTTCGGGCCGGTGCTCGCCGTCCAGGAGTTCTCGGGCCTGGACGAAGGGGTCGCGCTGGCGAACGCGACGTCGTACGGGCTGGCCGCCTCGGTCTGGACGCGCGACGTCGGCACCGCGCACCGGGTGGCCCGCAGCCTCCGCGCGGGCACGGTGTGGGTCAACACGTTCGACGCGACCGACGTCTTCGCGCCGTTCGGCGGCTTCAAGGGCTCGGGCGCAGGGCGGGACAAGTCCCTGCACGCCCTCGCCGAGTACACCGGTCTCAAGACCACCTGGGTGGACCTGACGTGAGCGCTCTCAGCAGCCTGTCGTTCGGCCTGGACGCGTCGGCGCGGATCGAGTTCGGCGTCGGGGCGATCTCGAGGCTGCCGGGGTGCGTCGAGGACCTGGGCGGCCGCACCGTCTTCCTGGTGACCGATGTGGGCATGCGCGCCACCGGCATCGTCGACCGGGTCGCCGGCCTGATCGAGGCGGCTGGCCTGTCGGTCACCGTGTACGACGCCGTGACACCGAACCCGTCGACGGCGACGCTGGACGCCGCCGCGCCCGCGGTGCGCGCAGCGGCGCGGTCGGGGGACTGCGTCGTGGTCGCGCTCGGGGGCGGGTCAGTGCTCGACGCGGCCAAAGGCATCGCGCTGCTGGCCACCAACCTCATGCCGGCCGGCGACCTCACCGGCGCGACCCGTACCGTCCTGCCAGGGCTGGCGGTGGTTGCGGTGCCGACCACCGCGGGCACCGGCGCCGAGACCAACGGTTTCGGCGTGATCGAGGACGAGCGCGCCTGCCGCAAGGTCTACATCGGCCACCGCAGCGTCCGGCCGGCTGCGTCGGTCCTCGACCCCGGCCTCACCGTCGGCCTGCCCCCGGGGCCGACGGCCGCGACGGGCATGGATGCGCTCGTGCACGGCATCGAGTCGCTGGCCTCACGACGCGCCAACCCCGTGTCGGTCGCGTACGCCAGCGAGGCGGTGCGTCTGGTGAGTGCCAGCCTGGCCGCGGCCGTGGCCGATGGCTCTGACCTCGAGGCACGCGCGTCCCTGCTCATGGGAGCGCACCTGTCGGGACTGGCCCTGTCGATCAGCGGGCTGGGCGTCGTGCACGGTCTGGCGCACGCGACCACCGCGCACACCGGGGCGGTCCACGGGCTCGCGCTGTCGTCGGTGCTGACGGAGGTGATGGCCCGTACGGCTCCGGCCGCCGGTGCGGCGTACGCACGCGCGGCCGAGGCGATGGGAGCAGCCGACGCTGTCTCGGCCGCGGGAGCGCTGGCGGACGAGGTGGGGGCTCGCCGACCGTTGCGCGACCTCGGGGTCACCACGGACCTGGTCGTCCCGATCGCGGCGGGAGCGCTTGCCGACGCGGTGAGCTCCAATCACCCCCGCCGGATGGACCCTGCCGAGGTCGAGGACATCGTGCTCGCCTGCCGTTGACAACGTCGCGGCCGACGTCCCCTGGCTTCGGCGGAGCGTCGGGACAGCGGCGTCGGGGCTAGTGTCCCTCCGTGATCTGTGTCGAGCTGACCTTCTCCGACGACCCCAGCCGGCTCGAGCTGCGGCCGCAACATCGCCAACGGCTCGCTGCGCTGCATACGGCCGGCGACCTGGTGATGGCCGGGCCCTGGGACGACGAGAGCGGCGCGCTGCTGGTCTTCGCCTGTGATCGCGCCGGCGTCGACACGGCCCTCGCCGAGGACCCGTACTACTCCGCCACCGGTGTGGCTGTCGCGTCAGTGCGCCAGTGGCAGGTCGTCACCGGCGGCTGACGTGGCAGACCCGTTCCGGTACGCGT